>JAISYR010000011.1 GCA_031269795.1 Puniceicoccales bacterium | reverse complement strand
GCCGAGAGTGGTAGTTGTTGCGATGGGGAGGGAATAGGAAGAACTGTCTGCCCATAGGAGCGAAGTGCCATTGGATGTAATTACCTGCCCGGATGACCCGACCGCCAGCCGGGTTGGTGTGCCATTTGTCCCTCCGACGATGATGTCCCCTACCGCCGTCATGGGGTTTGCAAAGGAAGCGGAGATCTGTGCTTGCAACTTTCCGAAGGCCACGATGGCGGTATCCGTAGCTGCGATGGCAGTTTTGGTCGCCGTGGACAGCCCGGTGAGGAGGGTAGCCCGTACGGAATTCCCGAAGTCCTGTCATGACTTATCCCCTCGCCAGAACTGGGATGTGGTGCCCGCCGTTATTGCCGGTTCGCTGCCGATGTCAGAGTTTGATAGCGTGATGTTGGACGATAGGGCCTTGCCGTTGACGGTACGGGTGGAGGGAACATAGTCGGCAAAGGTGTCAACGACTTCATTTACCGCCGCTACGATGGTGGTTTTTTCGGAAGTTTCCAGGTCTGCCACATCCCCCACAGACCCGACGATGTCTTTTTCGTCGTCGGTGTAGGCATTGGTATCCGCATTGCTTTCATACTTTTCCTTGACACTCGCCGGAGTTTCCCCTGCCGGTGACCCGCCCAGTACCCACTGAGAGTCCGTAACATCCCATAGGTACATGACCGCCGGGGTGCCTTCCGTCCCGACGTAGGCATAATCCCCATCACTCGCCGTGGGGTATGCCGTTTCCAGAGCGGTTAGTGATGGGTAGCTACCCTTAAAGTGGTTGTCGTCCAGCCCTGCGAGCTTAGTTTTTTCACCGGTTGTGAAGTTGTTGTCCGTGTGGACATAGGAAGCGTCGACCACATAGTTGCCATCGTTTGTCAGCTGGGACAGTGCCGTGGGGATGTTAGATTTTACCGCCACCTCATCGCCGTCTTCGCAATGACGAGGTCGTCGATTCGATCCCGATCGACTCCACCACCATCAAAATGGTATGAATTCAGGCATTGCGAGTAACAAGAAAAACATAGGGCGGGACCAAAAACGAGCTTCACGGACAAAATATGGTCAAAAATCTCGTCTTAAAAAAATAGATAAACCAAAGATTGTCCCCGCGATTTAAAATTTTAGCAAATTTGGATTTCTAATCTTCGGGTAAAATATTATCAGTTATTTTCAATGAAAACCATAGTTGCCATACCGGCCAGATTGGGGGCTACAAGATTTCCGAAAAAAGTATTAGCCGATCTGAACGGAAAACCGATAATCCAGCATGTCTATGAAAAAGCGAAGCGGGCAAACATTGCGAGTGACGTCTACGTGCTGGTTGATTCTGCTGAAGCGGAAGATGTCGTAGGTTCGTTCGGGGGTAAATCGATAATGACATCGTCGGAATGTTATTGTGGTACTGACAGGATTGTCTCTGTCTTGGACCAAATGCAAGCCGACTTCATAGTGAATGTCCAGGGCGACGAACCACTCATAGATCCCCAATCGTTGATTGCCATATGCGAACGAGCAAAAACTAGCCGAGCGGATATTATTACCCCAATTTTTAAAATTACTGATTTTGCAGACATCGACGATCCGTCCCGCGTGAAAGTTGTGGTTCGTCAAAGTGGAAATGTTTTATACTTTTCACGCAGTCCCATTCCGTTCGTCCGTGGCGTTGAAAAATCCAAGTGGCTGGACCACCATCAATTCTGGGGACATATTGGAGTATATGGGTATAGGCGTACGGTCCTGGAACACTACAAAGATTTACATGCCAGTGCCCTCGAAAATACCGAATTACTGGAACAATTGAAATTTCTAGATAATGGATATGCCATAGACACCGTAATTGCAAAATGTCCAACCATAGGGATAGACACTCCAGAAGATTTAAAAAAAGCGATGATTTGGCTCAATTTACGAAAATGATGCTGGAATATATTTTTTTGTGAACATGCATGTCGGCTAGCGCCACGGAAGGAAAAACGATTGGTTGACGATGAATGTCTAAGAGAAGCTATTATAAACGCTTTTGTTCATAGTGATTATTCCGCTGGTACGCCTTTTTGAGATATTCCCTAATCACTTATACGGGCGTTTCCATCGGCGCTAGGGATACTTTGGAAAGGGGCTTCAAGTTCTGGGTGATGACAAAACAGCCCCCCTTCGAGGTACAGTTTCTTACCATTCTCTACGAAGAATGTTTGTCCATTTGGCAGTCCGTTTGCTTACCAGCCTTGAACGACCTCGCCAGTTGTTTAAAGACTAACGCCTGGGAGGAAAGGTCCCAACACCATCAGGGTCCCAGCTGCCTAGAAAAAGTATCATCGAAAATATTAAAGAAAGTGAAAAGAAATATGGAAACGTCGTTGGAAGAACACCGACAAATTGTAGAAACGCTGGTACGCCTCCTACGTCCACAGGCAAAGATGGTGGCAAATGCTGAAACAGAGAAGAAATGGCTTGACATCCGCTGCATATGGAGTTTGTTTAGTCCTGTGTTTGGACCGTAGCCAGGGTGGTCCCGTTCTGGTCGATGAGGGAGATATCTTCCCCATCCGCTGCCAAAGATGCCCCATAGGTGGTGGTATTTGCCAATGCTCCCACATCCGATGGCCCGAGGGTGATGTTGGACGACAGGGCCTTGCCGTTCACCGTGCGGGAAGTGGGTACTGCTCCGATATTCGTTAATGCTCCTGCTGCGGTATTTGCCCCCGTACCGCCATCCGATACTGCGAGTGGTAAGGAATAAGGAGAGTTGTCTGCCTGTTTGTCGAGCTTTCCGGAAATGTCCTGTGTTTGGACAGTTGCCAGGGTGGTCCCATTTTGGTCGATGAGGGAGATGTCTTCCCCATCCGCTGCCTTTGGTACCTTCTTCCCCGAACAGCTGGTCAGTTTGGTACTTTCTCAGTCCCAATTTGTGGGCCAATGACTTGTACGGCTTTACAAGATTATCCGGCAGGTCCAGCTTGCTTAGGTCATACCCATCCGGGCTATCGGAGATGTCCTGTTCCTGTTTCGACAGCGCTGTCCTATACCGCTTGCTATCTTCTACGAGACTCTCAAGGTCGACGGACCCATTGACCCAGTACTGGTCCGGTAAAAACTCAGGCTTTCCACGTTCCGATTGGGTTGTTGCCACCGGTTGTTCATCCGATACCGATCGAAGATCCGCAGATTGTTGTACTCCATCATCCATTCTCTTCCTCCTCTCCTAATGTATTTCCCTATTCCCTTCTCCATGGCAGGGAAGTTTATCTTTTTCTTTCCCTTTGGCAATCTTTCCGTGGCCCACGTTGGATCCCTTCATCTTGGATTTGCCACGGGGCTACTATTCGTTGCTTCTTTGGGAAAATTACAGCTTTTTTCTAGGTTGCACTTTTTAGGCATCTCTGGGGCAATGTAGAATATTCGTTTTTGCCAAATTGCTAGCTATCCCACATCAACGCTTGGCGTCCCGTAGGGGAATCGAACCCCTGTTGCAGGAATGAAAATCCTGAGTCCTAACCGCTAGACGAACGGGACTGATGTCCTAAAGCGATATTTCATACCTTTGCTTTAGCAAGCTTTTTGTGGAGGAAGGTGGGAGATTTTCGTCAGAAACTAGAAAGCTATATTTGATCAGTGTTGCTTTTTAGAGTCACCTTTTTTCGCCATGTCTACCAATGTCACCAATATGAATCCATGGCAATCCAGTATGGACCAGAAAATATGATTGTATGGTACGGCGAATTAATTATCCACGTCAGACATGTATGACTATTTGTCCGACTGCCTTAAGAGATATCCTGCATTGGTGATCTGCGAGAATGACATCAAATATGCCTGTGATCTAATTGCCGATTCTTTCAGAAGTGAGTGTAAATTGCTAATCTGCGGCAATGGTGGTAGTGCTTCGGATTCAGGCCACATAGCCGGTGAGCTACTGAAAAGTTTTTGTGCCAAACGAAAGGTCGATGAAGCAGTTAGGAAAGTTGTGGGAAATGACGTTGCCGATAACTTGCAAGGTGCTCTGCCGGCTATTTCTTTGCCAGATATGGTTGCGATCAATAGTGCCTATGCCAACGATTGCAATCCCCAGTATTGCTTTGCACAGTTAACCTATGGTCTTGGAAGAAGGCAAGATACTCTTTTATGCATTTCGACTTCAGGGAATGCGAAAAACGTTATTCTGGCAGCCATTGTGGCAAAGGCAAAGCACATGAATGTTGTCGGGTTGACAGGTGCGACGGGTGGTGTGCTTGCACAGCATTGTGACATCTGTATCAAAGCACCCGAGTCTGAAACATTCAAGGTTCAGGAGCTGCATCTGCCCATATATCACACACTTTGTTTGATGTTGGAACAAATTTTTTTTGGATGATTTTGTTCATTTTCTTTTATTGCAACGAAACAGAAATTACCTATCAAACATCCTATGGCCATGCAATCAAGCCTAGAGCAGTTAAAGCTATTTACGAAGGTAGTGGCAGACACGGGAGATTTCGAACTGATAGAAAAGTTTAAACCATCGGATGCCACGACAAATCCTTCATTGATATTAAAAGCCGCCACTCAGCCGCAATACGCCCATTTGGTAGGGCAGGGTAGGGCGGCTGCACTGACCAAAGGGATAGGCTTTGCCCTGGACTATCTGGTCGTGTCATTTGGTCTAGAGATTTTAAAAATCATCGGTGGGAGAGTATCTACAGAGGTCGACGCGAGGTTATCTTTTGATACCCAAGCAACGGTAAAAAAAGCGAAAGATATCATAGGTTTGTACGAAAAAAATAAAATCTCCCGGGATAGGGTATTGATAAAGATTGCGGCGACGTGGGAAGGAATCTGTGCCGCTAAATTTTTAGAAAAAGAAGGGATCCATTGTAACCTGACGCTATTGTTTTCGAAGGTTCAAGCCATTGCATGTGCGGAAGCAAATGTGACGTTGATTTCTCCGTTTGTGGGAAGGATTTTGGATTGGTACAAGGCCAAGACGAATTTGGAGTATGCTCAGAGTGATGATCCCGGCGTGAAATCTGTGATTGAGATCTTTAACTATTACAAGCACTTCGACCACAAAACCGAAATAATGGGGGCGAGTTTTAGGAACATTGGAGAAATCGTGGCACTTGCCGGTTGTGACCTGTTGACCATAAGTCCGGCATTATTGGAGCAGCTAGGTGAGTCGTTCCAAAAGGTTGAAAAAGTTCTGTCGGTCGACGAAAGCAAAAAATTGCAAATAAAAAAACTGTCCTATGACGAGAAAACATTTCGCTACGAGCTCAATCAAAACCCAATGGCAACCGAAAAGCTTGCCGAGGGGATAAGGATTTTTTCCTCGGATATTGGAAAAATCGAGCAGTTGTTGGCATCAAATGACAAGATTTGATTTTCCACATTTACGTTTTTAAGTTTTGCGCCAAACCTTTTGACTTTCGGTTTATCTAGTCCGCTTCTATGCCGAAAATCATGGCCATGGGCGGGATAATTTTAAAATAATTGACATTCTTGCCAAACCGCGTAAACTGGGTGCTTTGGATAGGGTGTTTTTATGACAGCAGTAACACAGACCGACGCATCGGGTGCGATAGAAACGACAGGTGGGAATAGCGGCATAAAATCCGTGGATCCCAAAGTGGTTAAATTTATAAGCATCATGTGCGGGGGAAAAATAAAACCGGATCGATTGCATCTCCGTTCAGCTGCACTTACGGGTCCCCAGAGGTTGGCAAGGCCGAGTGCCCCAGCTGAACCAGCTGAACCCTCGGCGGCAGCGCCGGCACCGGATGCTGAATCGGCAGCAGCTGGATCGGCTGGATCTGCAAGCCTAGACGGTCTGGCCAAAGCGATCCAGGACGGGAAAAGTAAAGTTGGCTTGGGGGAGAAATTCCTCACCTGGATAAAATCCTGGGGCGGTGGAGACTCCTATGACACTGCGATTGCCACAAAAGCTTTTGATAATATTGGAGACTCCACTACGAAAAAAACCCTTTTGGAATTGGCCTTTCAAGCTGTTGCATTGTCGGAGAATTCCCCTAGCGTTCCTGCTGACACATCCCCCAATGGGCAAGATAATGTGGAAACTTTGCTGAAATTTTGCAACGCGGTGAAGGTCGAGGGAAGTACCATCATGGAGGTTGCCATCACCATACCTAACCCCTATAATAGGCTTAGTGTTTTGGATAAGCTAGAACAACTTGATACGTCATTTGCATTGAGCACACCACTTAATGAGTCATCTGCATGGCACACTCTACGTGCCACTGTGCACAACCAACTTGCCCAAGACCTGATCAAGGCTGGAGAGGGTGGTATAGACCGCTTGGCGCAGTTGCTCGCGAGTTTCAGTTTCAGACTGAATCCGTACTACATGCCAAAATTTACGGACACTGTAGCCACCCAGCTTGCCGAAAGACTGTTCCAGGCTGGAGAGGGTGGTATAGCCCGTTTGGCGAATTTGCTTGTAATGGATAAACTGGATCTGGACAGATTGCCAAATCTTAAAGACAGTGCGCACAGCGATAATGCCACCTGTAATGCCACCTGGCTTGCCAAAGAACTGATCAAGGCTGGAGATAAGGGCATAGAACTCTTGGTGCAGTTGCTCGTGGATGACAAACTGGATCCGGCCGACATGCCAAACATGTCAACCTATGCACATCCCGAGGCGCAGATCCAGCTTGCCCAACAACTGTTCGCAAATAAACCACAGGGTATAAAATGCTTGGTGCAGTTGATCGCAGAAGGCAAACTGGATCTGGACAGATTGCCAAAATTTACAGGCGCTAATACCGCCCAGCTTGCCCAACAACTGTTCCAGGTTGGAGGGGGTGGTATAGACCGCTTGGCGCAGTTGCTCGCGGAGGATAAACTGGATCTGACCAACATGCCAAGATTTGAGGGCGCTAATGCCCCCCTGCTTGCCGAAAGACTGTTCCAGGCTGGAGGGGGTGGTATAGCCTGCTTGGTGCAGTTGCTCGTGGATGGCAATCTGGATCCGGCCAGCTTGCCAAAAATTACAGGCAATGCGGCCACCCTGCTTGCCCAAGTCCTGTTCCAGGCTAGAGAGGGTGGTATAGTCCGTTTGGCGCAGTTGCTCGCGGAGGATAAACTGGATCTGGCCAGATTGCCAAATTTTAAAAACAGTGAGCACAGCGCCAGGGCCCCCCTGCTTGCCCAAGGACTGTTCCAGGCTGGAGGGGGTGGTATAGCCCGCTTGGTGCAGTTGCTCGCGACTGGCAAACTAGATCCGGCCAGCTTGCCAAGATTTGAGGGCGATAATGCCCCCCTGCTTGTCGAAAGACTGTTCCAGGCTGGAGGGGGTGGTATAGCCCGCTTGGCGCAGTTGCTCGCGACTGGCAAACTAGATCCGGCCAGCTTGCCAAAAATTACAGGCAATGCGGCCACCCTGCTTGCCCAAGTCCTGTTCCAGGCTGGAGGGGGTGGTATAGACCGCTTGGCACAGTTGCTCGCAGGTGACAAACTGGACCTGGACAGATTGCCAAAATTTGAGGGCGCTAAATTTGCTAGGCTTACCGAAGGACTATCTCAAGCTAGAGAGGGTGGTATAGCCCTTTTAAAACAGTTGTTCGAAAGGAATTCGAAAAAACTGCACGGCTTGAAAATTTCAAATGCCGATATAGCCGGAAAGGTTGTCAGAAACTTGGCCCTAGGTGGGCCGGATGGTATAGCCTGTTTAAAAACCTTGATTCAGAACAACAGTCTGCCGAAAAGGACACTTCTTTTTCAAGATGTCAATGGGGCCATAGATGTTGTCCTAGCCCTGTCCCGAAATGAATCGGATAATTTCTGCTTACGATGGTTGGCTTGGGACAGCCTGCCAAAATTTGAGGGTGATGGTGCCGTAAGGCTTATCGAAGAACTGGTTCTGATTGGAGAGAATGGTATAAGCTGTTTCAGGGGGTTGCTTGATCGAAGGATACTGAGCCTGGCGACTTTAGATGCCAATTCAACCACAAAATTTGTCATAAACCTGGCTCGAGCTGGAGAGAATGGTGTAATCTGTTTCACGAAGTTGCTTCATTCCAACGTGCTGAAGCTGGACAACCCGGCGACTTTAGATGCCAATTCAACCGTAGAATTTATCAAAGAAATGGTTCAGATTGGAAAGAATGGTATAAACTGTTTCACGAAGTTGCTTGATTTCAACGTGCTGAGCCTGGACAGCCTGGCGACTTTAGATGCCAATTCAACCACAAAATTTGTCATAAACCTGGCTCGAGCTGGAGAGAATGGTGTAATCTGTTTCACGAAGTTGCTTGATCGAAGGATACTGAGCCTGGACAGGCTGAAGACTTTAAATGCCAATTCAACCGTAGAATTTATCAAAGAACTGGTTCAGATTGGAGAGAATGGTATAAACTGTTTCACGGACTTGGTTAATCTCGGCGTGCTGAAGCTGGACAGCCTGAAGACTTTAAATGCCAATTCAACCGCAAAATTTATCAAAGAACTGGTTCAGATTGGAGAGAATGGTATAAGCTGTTTCAGGGGGTTGGTTCATTTCAACGTGCTGAGCCTGGACAGCCTGAAGACTTTAAATGCCAATTCAACCGTAGAATTTATCAAAGAACTGGTTCAGATTGGAGAGAATGGTGTAATCTGTTTCACGGACTTGGTTAATCTCGGCGTGCTGAAGCTGGACAGCCTGAAGACTTTAAATGCCAATTCAACCGTAGAATTTATCAAAGAACTGGTTCAGATTGGAGAGAATGGTGTAATCTGTTTCAGGGAGTTGGCTAATCTCGGCGTGCTGAACGAGAACAGCCTGGCGACTTTAGATGCCAATTCAACCGCAAAATTTATCAAAGAACTGGTTCAGATTGGAGAGAATGGTGTAAACTGTTTCACGAAGTTGCTTGATCGAAGGATACTGAACGAGAACAGCCTGGCGACTTTAGATGCCAATTCAACCGCAAAATTTATCAAAGAACTGGTTCAGATTGGAGAGAATGGTATAAACTGTTTCACGGACTTGGTTAATCTCGGCATGCTGAAGCTGAACAGCCTGAAGACTTTAGATGCCGATACAGTCGGAAAGATTGTTGAAAACTTGGCCCTAGGTGGGCCGGGAGGTATAGACCGTTTAAATATGCTGGTCAACAGTCTGCCCCAAGGGACGCTTTTAGATACCGCTGCGAGTGAAAAGGTTTTCAAAGCCCTGTCTAAAAATGTAGAGAGTCAGTATTGTTTACAAACATTGCAGAAGAAAGGCTACCTGCCAGCGCGTTTACAGGCACGCTAGTCGACTAGTTTGTCAAAGACCTGACCAAAGCTGGCAATGATGGCAGAGCCTTTTTGCGGCAGTTACCCGTGGAGGACAAACTGCAAAACCTTAGGCTGAAAGGTATAGCTCCGCTAGATGTTAAAGAAAAAGCCCTGGAAGTGCTTGGGTCCCCGCCTAGCACAGAAGGTGTAAATAAGTTAATATCCCTCCTGGAAGCCTAGCACAGAAGGTGTAAATAGGTTGATATCCCTCCTGGAAGACTAGAAGGGCTTGAAGGCCTTCTGCGCTTGCCGTCGGTCGGCACTTAACCCTCGCCACGAACTAACATTTTTATTGTTCTATGGGCATATTTTCTGTCCATCGCTCATAGCAGCGGAACTAATTTGTTTATCAGCTCTACGCAGCGGCAGCTATATCCCCACTCGTTGTCATACCAGCTGACGAGTTTGAAAAATTGATCCGATAACCCAATACCCGCCCCGGCATCGAAAATGGATGACAGTGGGCAATGGATGAAGTCGCTGGAAACTACTTCGTCCTCCGTGTACCCCAAAATTCCTTGCAGTTGTCCTTCGGAAGCCTCCTTCATTTTTCTGCAAATGTCTTCATAGGAGGTTTTCTTTTCCGTTCGGACTGTCAAATCGACAACGGAAACCGTCGGTGTAGGAACGCGAAATGACATACCGGTCAGCTTTCCCTTTACTTCAGGCAAGACAAGTCCGACTGCCTTTGCAGCTCCAGTGGTCGATGGGATAATATTTATGGCAGCGGAACGACCCCCTTTCCAATCCTTGGCAGATGGGCCATCTACGGTTTTCTGCGTAGCAGTGTAACTATGTACCGTCGTCATCAACCCCTCGATGATTCCAAAATTGTCCAAGACAACCTTAGTTATGGGGGCTAAACAATTGGTCGTGCAAGAAGCATTGGAAACGATATTATCCGTCTTCGTGAGCGTTTTGTCATTTACACCGATGACGACAGTTTTTACCCGATCCCCTTTGCCCGGAGCTGAAATGATGACTTTTTTTGCTCCCGCTTTTAGGTGGCCTTCCGCCTTTTCATCCTGCGTAAATAATCCCGTAGATTCAACGACAATATCCACCCCGAGGTCCCGCCATGGCATTGCCGCAGGTCCCTCTTTTATCGCTAGGCATTTTATTCTATGCCCATTGACGATCAAATTGTTGTCCGCATCGGAAGCCACATTACCCTCAAACTGTCCCTGGGTGGAATCATATTTTAGTAAGTACGCCAGGTTATCGGCTGGAACTAAATCATTGATCGCGATAACGTTTATATCTTTTCCAAACTTTCCAGCATCGACCAATGCCCTAAAAACTAACCGTCCAATACGTCCAAATCCATTTATTGATACATTCACTGCCATAATTTCTCTCCTAAGCTGGAACCAGATTAACCATCTGCGTTAACTTTTTCAAGTCTTTTGACTAAAAAACTTGTATTCGACCGGCGTACTAAATTTCAGCTTCCTTCAAATCTGTATTGACACACGGAGAATCAACGGTAGGGTGGGTGGAATCGCTAGTGGGTCGGTAGCTCAATGGTAGAGCAGTGGCCTTTTAAGCCATTGGTTCAGGGTTCGAGCCCCTGTCGGCCTACCAAAACTTAACGCATAAAGCTTAGAATAAAAATCCATGACCTTGCCACATCTTTGCGAATTCCATAGGAAATATGATGTGTATTTCCCATACTGGCAATAACACCGGTGCAATGAAAATATTCCCCGGGAATGGCATGCTACTAAGGGAATTGGAAATCTCTGACTTTTCAAAAAAAGAAGGTCCCGGCGCTTTTAGAAATACAAAATTTTCCGACCCCTACCTATTTGCTACCCCCCACCTACGCCCCCGGATAGAATAACATTCTACCGAGGGCTGGATGGGATTGGGATGGGAGAAAATCTTAAACAAACAAAAATCGCGCAACGTTTCGCTTACGCTTGTTGGCAAAATTCCTGTGAACGATGTTCCTTTTGGCCGCCTTGTCCAAAGCAGAAACGTACTCCATTGCCATACGCCTAATACCTTGCGTATCCTCCGCCGAAACACGCAACCTTTTCGCCAGCGTCTTCAGTTTATTTCGGACACCACAATTTTCCAATGCTCGCCTTTGCGACTGCAACCCTGCTTTCCTTGCTGCCTTTTTATTAGCCATTTAGCGCTCCTTCAACCAAAACAAGTCCCTACATTGTACACTTAATTTTCCATGTCAAGCAAATTTTTCATAGCGCCGAAAATTCACCCGAATGGGTACTTTCTTGGGTGTTTTGTGTGAATGTCAAACTATTACTTCCAAAACCCCTAAATTTTCCCATAGTTATAAACATTTTTCCATTAAACATGTCAATAACATGATCATAACTGGTTAATTGCCAAAGATATTGACATTGATATCCGGCTTTCTAACAAAGTTATCAACTTTTTTAATCCCAAAGAAGTCCGATCCCATGCAGCTTTGGACACCTTATTGACATATTCACACCCCATAATAATAATACGTATCTTTTCCTTAAAGTAATAATATAGCATTGTGAACATCCAAAAACCGAGGAATATTGCCTTTAACCTTCGAGGAACAATAAACCGAAATTATTAGGGAAATTCACTGTTTTTTATCGCAACTCGCATGGGCAAATCGTATTCTAAATTTTTGTTCGCTTTTGTGGGATTAATCACTATGAAGGCGCTTGTTCGTAAGTACAGGAAAGCTTGCGTGTGGAGATTTTACGAGAACTAATATGAACATCAGTCAGAACGACTACGACTCAACAAAAATTCAAAAGTTGGAAGGGCTCGAAGGGGTAAGAAAACGCCCGGATATGTACATCGGGGATACCAATGAGCGGGGATTACACCACTGTGTGTTTGAAATAGTGGATAATTCCATAGATGAAACCTTGGCCGGATATTGCAAAACCATAAGGGTAGGGGTACATGTCGATGGTTCCTGTTCCGTCGAAGATGATGGCCGGGGAATCCCCGTGGACATCCATGAAAAGTACAAAATTCCAGCGTTGGAGTTGGTGATGACCAATCTCCATGCGGGTGGAAAATTTGGAAAGGGGGCGTATCAGGTTTCGGGAGGACTACATGGGGTCGGAGCAAAATGCGTCAACGCGGTTTCGGAAATGTTCGACGTTGAAGTACGCCGGGATGGGCATGTTTATTCCATGAAATTTTCACGGGGAAAAACCGTTGAAAAACTTAAAATAATTGGGGATAGCCAAAAAACAGGGACAAAAATTACATTCCTGCCGGATACAGAAATTTTCCTAACGACCCGGGATTTTAAGTATGAAATTTTGGCAAAGCGGTTGCGGGAACTGGCATTTTTAAATCCCGGCATCCAGATCACATTGAACGATGAACGGGTAGAAAAATCAGAAGTTTTTCGCTTCGACGAAGGGATTAAACAATTTGTATCATTTTTGGACAGAGGGAAGGTTGTTCTGCACGATGGGCCGATCCTTATTCACGGTGAAACTTCCTTGGATCCCGGGAAACCGGAATTAAAAACGATCGTCGACGTTGCTTTGCAATACAATGATGGCTATTCCGAGCAAATTTATGCCTATGCGAATTCGATATATAACGTGGAAGGCGGAACCCACCTGTCGGGGTTCAGGACGGCGTTGACGCGAGTGATTAATGCCTATGCGAAGTCGAGTAACATGCTGAAGGACAAGGATCCCATAATTTCGGGAGACGATGTTAGGGAAGGGTTGACAGCGGTAATTTCCGTAAAAGTTCCCGATCCTCGGTTCGAAGGTCAGACGAAAACGAAACTATCGAATGGAGAAATTGATGGCGTAGTGCAAAAAATCATTGGGGATAATCTGAAATATACCTTTGAAACTGATCCCACATTGGCCAAGAAAATAGTCGATAAATGTATCAACGCTGCCCGTGCCCGTGAAGCTGCCAGAAAAGCTCGGGAAACTGTGAGAAAAGGAGCTTTGTCGGGCGGTGGGTTGCCGGGAAAACTGGCCGATTGTTCGGAAAAAGATCCAGCCCGCTGTGAACTATTTATCGTCGAAGGGGATTCGGCGGGTGGTTCTGCAAAACAGGGACGGGACAGAAAATATCAGGCAATTTTGCCCCTGCGTGGAAAGATTTTGAACGTCGAAAAAGCCCGATTGGACAAAATGTTAAACAGCGATGCCATTCGCACGATCATTACCGCCTGTGGAACGGGCATTGGTTCCTCGAACGATGTGGGGGGGTTCGATGCCAACAAATGCCGCTATCATAAAATAATAATCATGACCGATGCCGATGTCGATGGTTCCCATATCCAGACGCTATTGTTGACATTTTTTTTCCGGCAGATGAAGGAACTCATCGAACGGGGATACATCTATGTCGCCCAGCCACCTTTGTACAAAATAAAAAGAAAACGCAAGGAACGCTACGTGGATAACGATGATCAGTTAAATAAAATTTTGCTCGAACTTGGTATGGAGGATATGGCCTTGATTCGTGCCAAAGATGAATATGTGTTTGCCAAAGATCATGTTTCTGAAATCGTTGATGTTTTTTCTCGGCTTGAACAATTGGGCAGTGGAGTTATCCGCCACGGATGTTTATTGCCAACCTATTTGGACGCCCATCATGTTGAAACTAAGGCCCTGCCGCGTTACATAGCAAAAGTTCGTACGGGGCATGCGGAAGATTTTAAATTTTTGAAAGATGAGGCAAACAGGGCGGAATTTTTTCTAGAAAACGGCATCGATGGTGGTGAATTCGATGGTACCACGACCCGTGACATTGAAGTGAATGGACAAAGCGTTCGCCAAAGGATTTCCGTGTACGAGATCTATGGAGCACAGCAGATGTGTGAGCAGCTTCGAAAACTAGAAGAACTTGGCATTGACATCACAACGTTTGAATCGACGGGTCAGCCGAGGTACTTTTTGAGTGAAACAGGAACATCCGACGGAAAGAAGTCCGAACGGCTGGAAATATTTTCCGGCCTTGAGATGATTGCCAAAATTCGGGAGCTTGGCCGCAAAGGTCTAACCATACAAAGGTACAAAGGTTTAGGGGAAATGAATGCGGATCAGCTGGCTGAAACCACCATGGAGCCAGAAAAACGTCGCCTGTTACAAGTTACCATCGCCGATGCTGCTCTCGCGGAAGCAACATTTTCCATGCTGATGGGGGAAGACGTGGAAATTCGCCGTGCATTCATTGAAGACAATGCATTAAACACAATATACTTGGATATATAAGATGGATACGGAAGAAAAAATAACAGTTACAAATATTACGGATGTGATGCAGACATCCTACATTGATTATTCGATGTCGGTAATCATTAGCCGTGCACTTCCCGATGTCCGGGATGGCCTGAAGCCGGTACAGCGGAGAATATTATATGCCATGCTGCGGGAAGGCCTAATGTTTAACCGTCCATTTGACAAGTGTGCCGGTGTGGTCGGAGAAGTTCTCAAAAATTATCATCCTCACAGCGATGCGGCTGTCTACGATACACTGGTGCGCCTAGCCCAGAACTGGGTGATGCGCTATCCTTTGGTTTTCCCCCAGGGAAATTTTGGATCCGTGGATGGGGATCCAGCTGCAGCTTACCGCTACACGGAGTGTAAACTGCACAACGTTTCCGAGGAATTATTACGCGACATCGATGAGGATACCGTAGATTTTGTCCCCAATTACAAGGAGAGCACGACGGAGCCGAGCGTTTTACCGTCGGCACTTCCGAATTTGCTAATGAATGGCTCAACGGGCATTGCCGTTGGAATGACCACCAATATTCCGCCCCACAATCTTTCTGAAATCATAGATGCAGCATGTGCAATCATCGATGAGCCAAATGTCAACGTGGAAGAATTATGTAGCATCATTCACGGTCCGGATTTTCCCACGGGAGGTGTTGTCGTAGGGATCGATAGCATCAAACGCTATTTGACAACGGGTCGCGGCATAGTAAGGGTTCGCGGTATTACGGCGATTGAAACCTTGCCCAATGGGAAAGAGCAAATCGTCATCACTGAAATTCCCTATGCCATCAATCGAGCAATGTTGGTGACAAAGATCGCCGATTTGGTCAACGAAAAGATTTTGGACGAGGTCAGTGATTTGCGGGATGAATCGGATAGCCGCACTCGCATTGTCGTAGAATTAAAACGGGATGCCATGGCCAGTGTCGTGGTCAACAAGCTGCTTAAGCATACCCAGTTGGAATCATCGTTTGGCGTGATCATGCTGGCCCTGGACAAGTTGCGGCCGAAGCAAATGAACATCAAAGAGATGTTGGAATGCTACCTTGAACATCGCCAAAATGTCATAACCCGCAGGACAGAATTTCGTCTGAGAAAAGCGGAAGCACGGGCACACATTTTGGAGGGTTTTATAATCGCACTGGATAATTTGGATGATTTTGTGCGTATCATTCGAGGGTCTGCCAATCGCGATGCGGCCAAGATAGAGCTCATCGCCAAATATCCCATTTCCGAGCGGCAGGCGGAATCAATTTTGGAGATGCGGCTTTACCAATTGACCGGCCTCGAGCGTGGCAAGATTGAAGATGAATATGCCGAGCTGAAAAAATTGATGGATTATTTTCGAGATATTTTGGCAAGTGATGCAAATTTGCTAGCCCTTGTAAAAAAAGAACTCCTCGAAATGCGTGATAGGTATGCATCCCCGCGGTTGACAAAGATCGAACACGATGCGGGAGAATTTAGGATTGAAGATACCATTGCCAATGAATGTTGTTTGATTACGGTCTCCCATAACGGTTTCATTAAGCGCACGCCGGCGAATTTGTACCGTTCGCAGAAAAGGGGAGGCAAGGGAGTCATTGGGGTTGGCCAGCATGAAGAAGATTTCATAGAGCATATGTTTATCGCAAATACCCATGACAATTTGATGTTTGTGATGGATAGTGGGCGTGTGTATGTTGAAAAGGTTTATGAAATTCCGGAAGGGTCGAGAATTTCGAAGGGTAGGGCATTGATAAATGTCCTTGAGATGCAAAAGTCTGAACGGGTTTCCGCCATGATTTGTTTCCAGGAATTTTCGGAAAATCAATTCCTGGTGATGTGTACCCGGAATGGTGTTGCCAAGAAGACCTGTTTGTCAGACTACCGAAATGTTCGCCGGGGCGGTATCATTGGGATTAACATCGACGGAGGGGATGCCCTAATTGAAGCTGTTAAAACAACGGGGAATGATGAACTTGTAATCATTACTAAAAAGGGCATGTCCATTCGATTTAACGAAAACGACCTGCGCGACCAGGGGCGTGCTACCCGTGGTGTTCGTGGAATTATGCTCAGGGAAGGCGATGAAGTCCGTGCCATGACCGTGGTGGACAATGGGCAGACCTTCCTTCTAGCCGCTGAAAATGGGCAGGGAAAGCGTTCCAAATTTGAAGAATACCGCCTGCAACGGCGGGGGGGTTTGGGGGTCATTGCGATGAAGCTTCACAAAAATGTTTGCATCGCCGCTGCTCTGACCGTTTCCGACGATGATGAAATAATGATGCTGACGAATAATGGGCAAACGGTTCGCTCTCCCGTGGGTGATATTCGAGTAATCGGCCGGTCGACGAGTGGAGTCCGCCTGATCACCCTCGAGCAGGGAGATAAATTAATTGGAATTTCCAAAATCATAACGGTGGAAGAGGAATAGGCTTTCCCGGGCCATTGGAGAAATCGTACTCGCCGGTGGGGGCCGTTCAATCTTCGTTGGATCATATAAATTTTTCCCGATCATATTTTAAGCTTGCACGGTGTAAAAATTTTGCCACACTTTCTTCCAAAAGGAGAGGATAGGCAAAATGAGTGGGAGTCTAATAAACGTTGATCATCGTCCCAACGTTCAAAATTTGGAAGGAGGCGGAAAAGCTCCGAGGGTGGATAAGCATTCCGTTGCTGCTAGCAATATCGATAGCCAGCACTCTTTGGGAAACACGGAGCGACGTTTCATTTTTACCGCACTGGCGCAGAGGTTTGTCGCAGCCGTGAAGCAATTTTTTTCATCCCGTACGGAGGCACCGATGGTGAGCAATCCAAGGCCCATGGAGGATCAAAGACCCGGGGGAAACGTCGAAGGAGAAAATCGTATAACCTTTGAAGATGAAAATTTTCAAGGTGTTGAGTATACTAATCCTTTAAGTGATGATGATGGTCCGGACCCATTTGATGCCGAGGAGAGTGGAGAACCTGAAGAAGCAGCCCCAGCGGAAACAACGGAAGAAGCAGCGGCGGCAGAGGAAACACCAGCCTCGGCCCCAGCGGAAACAACGGAAGAAGCAGCGGCGGCAGAGGAAACACCAGCCGAAGCAGCTCCGGCAGAGCCAGCAGCCCCAGCAGCAGAAGCGAAGCCGGCCCCGGCCCCAGCGGAAACACCGGCGGAAGCGCCGAAAACAGAAGCCCCGGCAGCAGCCCCAGCGACCCCAGCAGCAAGTTCGGCCCCATCAGAGACAGAAGCGCCGAAAGCGGAAGCAGCCCCGAAGCCGGCAGCTCCGGCAGAGCCAGCAGCGGCCCCAGCAGCCCCACCAGCGACAGCGAAGCCGGCAGCCTCAGGTGCCAAAGACACAGGACTCCCCGCGGAACTTGCAGAAGGGTTGCCCTCAGCGGCAACGAAAACACCAGCGAAGCCGCTAGAACTAAAACCGAAGATAATACCAATGCCAGCCCCGGCCCCAGCGGCGAAGCCGGCAGCAGAAGCGGCCTTAGCGGCAGAAGCAGCAGCCCCGGCCCCAGCGGAAACACCAGCGAAGCCGGCAACACCAGAAGCAGCCCCGGCGGCAGCGGCGGAAACACCGGCAGCACCGGCAGAGCCCGAAGCAGCAGAAACACCAACAATGGAAGAAGAAGCACCGGAAATAGGGGAGTGGGTTGACACGGACAGAGCAAGTTTTTCTCCCAGGCGACTCAATTATGCAGCGATCCTAGAGGCAGGGACAGAAGAAGAGGCAAGAGCAGCAGCGGAAACACCGGCACCAGCGAAGCCGGCAGCCGAAGCGGCCCCAACGAAATCGGCAGCCCCAGCAGCAGAAGCGAAGCCGGCCCCGGCCCCAGCGGAAACACCGGCGGAAGCGCCGAAAACAGAAGCCCCAGCAGCCCCAGCGAAGCCGGCAACACCAGAAGAGGCGGCACGAAATGCAAGGTATAAAACGGCATCCCTGGTGGTCGGTGAAGCGCACGTAGAGCTATGTGCAAAAAGGGCAGCGACTTTGGGAGAAATTGCAGCCATTTTGAGACAGCCGGGTCTGTTGAGTGGTGACGAAATAAAGGACCAGACTGTTCCTATGTGGGAATTTTTTGAAAAACTTGGCTTTCCCGAGACAACCTGGAGTCGATTAGGAGGCTTTTGTATGGCCGGAGTGAGTACGGAAGGATATATAACGGGTAATGAGAGCATGAGGCAGCAGGCACTCCAGGGAAAGAATGCGGGTGTCGACCCGTTCCAGGCATATCAGCCACCGGATAAAGCCAGAATAGCCGGAGCCGGGGTTTTAGTAGAGCTGAATTCTTTGGTCCGAACTGTGGAATCATGTGCTGTCAAATGTTCTGATTTAACCGATGCGCAAAAATCCAGTGAGGGAAAAAAAGCATTAAGTGCTGCGCAAGAGGCAGCAAGGGCACAAGTTGCTGGTAGAAAGCAGGTTATAGAAGGACTTCTAGAAATCTGCAACAAGCCGGAACATCAAGTTGCATCCTTGGAATGGTGTATAGGAGGAAATAATGTGGGCCGGAGCCCAAGAATCTATAATCCCTTGCTTTCCGGAGTAGCAACGGCGTTAGATGGAGTTCTGATGGATCCTGATACCGGAGAAATTACAGCCGGCCGGCTACAAGAGCTTAGGGGATATTATGGCTCCGAGTTCGTTGAACAAATGGTTAAAATTGCCTATCGAAGTTTTCCCGGGAGTACAAACCTGCGCCGGAAGCTGAAGGCTGCCTACAAGGAATATTGTGACAAACCCAAAAAAACTCCCACCGATTTGGATGGGCTACTTTTCAACGCTGAACTGAGAACAATACGTAATGAACTGAATAAAACCATAGAGTTTATCAAAAAGAGCTCGGGGTTGTCTGAAAGCGAAGAAGGAACAGCGCTCGAACAATGCCAGGAAAATATGGAACGAAAGTTTCAAGCGTGGCTTAGTACCCATAAACAGGTGGAAGATGACGGGAGCATCACCATAGATGTTGGCCATATAAAAATTATGGTCAACGACGAAGAGCAGTTGAAACACGTCACTCTGCAATCCTTGACCGCCCTATGATTGGCAAAACGCAAGGGGCCATAGGCTAACCGGGAAAGGCGGTGAGGCACCGATGAGTTTCCGTATAAGCTTTGCGAAATCCCCATTTAATCCTAGGTTCGCGGGGCATTAGTCCGGACCGTCATCGTAGGACTGGTTATTTTGATTGCTCACTAGCCCCTTGGCTTCCAACGTTTCCATGATCCTCGCCGCCCGGTTATACCCGATCTTTAGTCTGCGCTGGAGGAAGGATATGGAAGCCCGATCATTGCTGCGTATGATTTCCAAAGCCCGGGGGATCATGTCATCTTCCCAGTTTTCATTGTCCAATGCACTGTCGGTTTCTTCCCCATTTTCCACGAGGGCATGGATGTCCATGGCATACTCCGGATCTCCATTTTTATCGTGCAGAAAGTCTACAATTCTATTGATTTCTTCGTCGGAAACAAGAGCACCCTGGGCACGCAACAAACCACTGGCCCCCGGAGGTTGAAAAAGCATATCCCCTCTCCCGAGAAGCGCTTCCGCCCCTCCCGCATCGAGGATCGTTCTGCTATCGACCTTCGATGCCACCTTAAATGCAATGCGGCTTGGTAGGTTTGCTTTGATGATGCCCGTGATAACATTTACGGATGGGCGTTGGGTGGCAAGGATCAGATGTATCCCCGCCGCACGGGCTAGTTGGGCGAGCCGTGCCACACAGGTCTCTATGTCGGCGGGAGCAACCATCATCAAATCTGCCAACTCATCGATGATACAGACAATGTACGGCATTCTTTGGTTAGGAATATCGACGTTTTCTGGATTTTGGGGAATGGCAGCACTCATGGCGGAACGTTCTTCGGGAGAAAGAGACCGTTCCAGCTCTTCGGCACGGGCAACTTCATCGGCATTTTTTAGAATCTTCGCGTTGAAACCAGCGATGTTGCGAACGCCCAATTGGGCAAAAATTTTATAGCGGAGTTCCATCTCGGAAATTAACCATTTCAGGGCGTTGGGAACTTTTTTCGGATCCGTTACCACGGGAATGAGCATGTGGGGCAATTTGTTGAATACCTGCATTTCCACAATTTTCGGGTCGACCATGATAAACCGCAAATCATCGGGAGTGGAATGATATACCAGCGACGCAATGATTGAATTTATGCAGACGGTCTTACCCGATCCGGTCGCACCCGCGATAAGCAAATGGGGCATTTTCGACAGATCATTGATCATGGGTTCCCCCGTTGTCCCTCGCCCAAGAATAATGGGAATATCCGCCTTCATGGTACGCCAATCATTGGACTCGAGGATTTCACGCAGACATACCATTTGGGGATTGCGGTTGGGAAGTTCCACACCGACGCATCCTCGGCCTGGAACGGGAGCGAGAATCCGGACGGATTGGGCCCGTAAATTTAGGGCAATATTTTTGTCCAAGTTGACAATTTTTTCCACCCGTACGCCTGGTGCAGGAGAAATTTCGTATCTCGTTATTACGGGACCGATGTGGACTTCTCCAGCATGTACGGCAATACCAAATTGGGCTAGCGTGTCAACCAGCTGTTTGGAAACGGCGGCGTGGTCATCGTCACTGGATGTCTTTTTTGCACGCTGCAATAGTTCCATGGGGGGTAAAATGTAATCACCCTTTGGCACTCCATGTTCGCGGGGAGAAGTTTTTTCGCCCGCATGTTTATCATGTTTGTTAAAGTTAGTATTCGTTTGGGGAATATGCCCATTACCCACGCGGAATATTTTTCGCAATATCCATGACATTGCGGAAAAAATTTTCTTTATGACCCATGCTGTTAATTTATATGACGTGATGCAGGTAAATTTCAAGCCTCCCCAGATGATGGTGCGAAAATATCCATAGCGTTGGATATTTTTTTCCAGTGCTCCATCCAAAGATAGACTCGCCGTAAATAGGTATAGGAAGGACAGAACAAAGAGTGAGAATAGTAAAATAGCACTTCCCGTGGCGGCGAATATTCTTTCAGCCATATGGTGAAATGTAAAGTACCCGGCTGTTCCTCCCAGTCCTGCAGAAAATTTGTTGTTCGAAAATTTTAAAAACGTTTCCGTCGATAGGCAATATCGCTGGACATACTCTAACAGTCCCGTTGCACTGACAAACATCATGACCAACGCAGTCACGCGTCCCTTGTTTAGAGGTTTTGTTTCGGGCCTGAAGAGCATGTGAGAAACGATAAACAGAGTGATCGGTATTAGCCATGCGGCAAAACCGAAATATCTCATGCTAAAAAATACCACACTGGCCCCAAATTCTCCGATAATATTTTGATCTACCATTTGGTCGTCTGTGCATGTGGTGACCAATCCCGTTTGATTCGGCGAGAAGTCAATGAACGCAATGAGCAGCAATACCGCCAAAACGAAAACTACCGTACCCCAGGCCACATGGCGCTTTTTCTCACTTTTTTGTTTTTTTTGCCAAAATTTCCATTCTTTTTTCGACACCATTGCCATTCAAAAAAAGATTTTTCCTCCAAGAGTCAGTAATTTTATTTGGACGGAAGGCTTCGACAATGCACATGGAAAATGTGCCCACATAATCGCTTTTATGCTATTTATCTGCGAATGATGATTTTTTGTACGTTTTTTTTCAAAGAATACAATCTTGGGCTTGCAATTATATTTAATTTCATAAAAGTGTTGATTCTTAGGAAAAGTCATGCATCATGTTAGGCTAACGTCGAGACGTATTTGAAAATGGATTTACATAAATATGTGGATGAATTGTTGAAAGCGATTGGTAAATCGCTGGATTTGCCTGGTTTGGCTCTCGATGAAAATGACCATTGCGTACTATTGTTTGATGATAAGGTTGTTTTAAATATCGAATTAGACGTAGAAAAGGAACTGTTGATAATATATTCCTACATTGGCGAAGTCCCCTTTGAAGGACGGGAGATAATTTTTGAGACATTGTTGGAATCAAACCTTTTTTGGAAAGGCACCCAAGGGGCTACCATAGGTATCGATAAACAAACCCAAACTGTCGTGCTAGCATTTCCAATGGAACTTCCCCTAAAGAGAAAAGAAAGTTTTGAAGAGAGATTGGCTCTCTTTGTAGAAGTAACTGAGAGTTGGATTTCCCGACTAGAAAAAATGTCTACAGACGCGGAGTTAATTGCAAACGAAGAGCAATAGTGTGAAGATTTACGAGTTGTTTTTCGTCATAAAAGTGGGGGTTATTGAATGAGCATAATTGCTACAAGTGGCGCGAATATGGCGGACAAGGGATCTGAAGTGTATGGGTTCCCTTCTCTGTCCTATAAAGCGATACAATATAAGAAAGCTAATAACTTTCCAGGATTGCTGGGGGCTATTACTTCCTCGGTTTCTAAACGTCTTTCCTCTCGAAAGGTGTCCCAGCCTTCAGAGAAAAAATCAATCTTCCAGAAAGATCAAGGACAGCTACATTTGTTCACAGGAAATGGTGCAAAACTCCGACGCCTGCCAGGTGTACAAATTTTTAGCAAAAAAAAAAGTTAAATTTTTAAGTTTTAATAAAAAATTTTAAAACTTATACAAATTAGTTTCCCAACAGCGTTTAATTTTGTATGGATTTTCGCGTGGCTTACCCGACAAATCTTTTCCATCATCAAAAGATGGGTTGCTAAAATCGATTATTGAAGCATAACTCCCAATGATGACGAATAAAAAACAGGGAAATCCGGACGACAAAAATCCAAAGTTTAAACGCGTTAGGTTTGTTAAGAAATTCCTGCGCCGTATGCCACGAAAGTCGTCCATCCACAGGTATCCTGTTTTGAATAAATTTGCCCATGCAGCTCGGAAAAGATCCTACCTGTGGTCATTTAGGGTTTCAGAGGTGGTACCAGCATTTTACATCGGGTGGATAATAACCCTAACACCACTTCCCTATGTGGTGCACATTATTCTTGCATTTTTTGCTGCCCTGGTGTGTCGGGCAAACGTAGCCATTCTGATGTTTTTGCCGATTCTTTCCAACATTGCCACATTCCTTTTCTTTTGGGCTGTGACATATAAAGTAGGCCTTTATGTGGTGCATTGGCTTGGGGCAGGGGCGGAAATGTTGCCCATGATTACAACCTTCGATAAACATGCGATTCTGCAGTATGGCAAATTTACCGTTCGCATATTTGCCACCATAACCCTTGGGGCAATAATTTTGGGACCGCTTTTGGGGGTAATTTGCAGTGAAATTTACAAATATTATGCCAAAAAGTATGCCCGTAAGATCTAGCTTCGATCCTTATAAATTTAGATAATTACGATGTGCGCCATGGCTGATTCTTCTTCGAGATGCCGGAAAAATTTATTTTGTTTTTGACGTTTTAGCCAAAATCGCTTCAATTGCTTTCCAAGTATGGATGAACTATCTTTACGCAAGGAATTGACAGATAAATTTAGCAATATGTTCTTATTTGACAACATGTTCAATGTTTACCGTTTTCAGGCTGAAAATAACATGTTTCAATTTGAAATTCTAAGTGATGGAGTATTTTTTGCAGATCCAACGGTATTTGTTAGCTCATTGCTTTGTCCGGTTGATTTTGGAGAGGAACATGATGCAATTGAAAAATTGGTAAAAGCCTTGGCCATGAATATGTATTTCATTCAGACAAAGGGAGCAAGTATCGGATTTGAGTTTGACACACTGCAACTAACCGTGTTCGAAGATATAGCTCTCAGCAAGCTCCAATCGGCAGAAGATTTAATTAAATGGCTGACGAAATTTACGAATAAATTTACGGGAATTCGAGATACATTTTTTCAAGTCCAGGAAGCGTAATTTCTAAGATTCGCAGGCAAGCATGAATAATACAAATTTGACAGGATCGACGAGGAGAAATCAGGGTCCTCCAAGGCAGCCTAGGAGGGTGGATGTTCTATCCCCAGGAGTTTCCAGGGCTAGGTATTATCCTATAACATGTCAAAAATATATCAATTCCCCAATTTGCACTAGTCCTTCTGTATTAGACCCATTGAGAAAATTCGTCGGGCAAAGGCAGACTGAGAGGGCGGATTTGCTAGCTTCGAGAGTTTCTGGGAGTAGCGATTATCCTACGGTATGTCGAAGATACATCGAAGGTTGTCAAAATTCCCCAATTCGCATGCTTAAAAGAATTAGTCCTTCTTCATATAACCTATGGAAAAAATTCGTATTACTGGTCTGCAATTTGATCTATGGAAGAACAAATGTTGATCAGAGCCGGATATGCCAAATAGAGGCCAACAAACAATTAATAAAGATGCCTCAAAAGAAGCACACAAGCCTTTCGAGCGTCATTGAAAATATGCCATTTGATGTAGAGGACGTGCAAGATGCAATAGCTATCGCCGCCATTAAATCTAAACCTCCCGACACTGGCGAAGCCCCTCGCCATGTGTTAATAGGTGGTACATCTATTTCTGGCAGAATTCCAGCTGATGGTCAGGCTAAAGTAGCAGGCTTTATCGATAAACTTGGGAAAAGTGGTATGTTTTATTTCAAAAATGGAGTGATAAAAACAAGATCTGGGTTGCAGGCAACAATAACCTACAACACTGAAACAAAAAAAATATGCATCTACTATTGTGGGACAAAGCCTTCTATCCGGGGGAGAGGGAAGCAGACAATGCTTGCGGATCTACAAATAGCGACAGGAGGTGTCCACAAAATGTTCTGTGAGGCTGTTATTTTGGCCGACTGTGCAGCCAGTGCATTTGGATCGGGCAAAACTTTGCTAACCGGACATTCACTCGGGGGGAGCCTATGTCAATTTGCTTCAGCATCGCTAAAGATACCAGGCATTTCTCTTAATCCGGCCGCCGTTAATGAAAATTTGTTGCTAGGATTATCAATCGGTCAATTGCTTTACGCTAGAAGTCATGGATTACAAATATCAGTGCAGGGAGATATTATAAGCGATAAGGTGTTTGCTGGTAGAAACCAAGGCAGGTGTGTGCAATCGTTTGGGAATAAAGTAGTTTTGCCATATAATGGAGGAGGAAACCCTCACATGCAATCGGCGTTAAAAACAGCATTCTCGGCAACAACCCTCCAGATAATGGCATAGTTGATTTATCCCTGTTTCTAAAAGCGTTCCTAAAATGTAGAAAGAAGGTATTGCTTATTGTTCCACGCTGTTGCTTTACATGGCCTTCGGGAGTACCGTGGGTAATACGTGATTAGATTTATTCGAAACCGATGATGTCGATTTTTGATTTGATAGCACAGTCTAACACATTGTTTTTGTCTAGGATTATGACGTTTTGTGCCTCCAAAGCGGCATGCTTTACCTTGGCATTGTGTAAGTTTTTCAACGTTTGCATGCCAAAAACGGGCACGTCAAAACGAAAATCTTGTTGGTATTTAGCCGTTTTTACAAAAACTGTACCTTCCAAATTAAATTTTTCTACCCGGTTGATGAGGTCATCGGTCCCCGCAAAATCTTCGACTGCCACGATGGTTCCTCGGCGTACGATAACACTTTGACCTATATTTAGGCGGGCAACTTCACGGGCGGTATTAATTCCCAGTTGGAGGGTTTTTTCATTGATTTCCGATTTCCTGGATGTCATGGGTCCCTTGGTGGCAAGGTACTCTTCCATGAAGGAACGAGCATCCAATAATGCCACACCGATGTCTGCCATTTCTTTGGCGATGGCTCCGAAAATAGATTCAGCGTTATGTTCCTTTAATGTCATTAGCATCTTGAGAGCTTTGAGGTCCGGCAACATCCCCCGGAAAAGCTTTTTGGGCTTTACCTGGCCAGCCATGATAGCAAATTTTACACCAAAACGTTTCAATGCTTTTAGCAATTTCGATATTTGTCCAACGGAAACTTTTGTGATATTTTGTGCGGGAAAACCATTGAGCCATTCAACATTTACATCATCGTCTACGGCGATGACGACGATATCATGCCCAGAAGCCACGATATTTTTGGCACATAAAATTGGATAATCTCCTCGCCCTGCAATGAGAGCGATACGTTCTCCCTCTGGTAAATTTTTGCGGGTAAATGCCATTCGGTTTCTCTGAAAATTGATAAATTATCAGCATTGACAATAAAAAAATCACGTATGGTTGGATTCTTTTTGCGTCCTTTGTCGCACAACTTCATATAGGACGATCACAGCTGCGTCATTGACATTGAGGGAATCGCTCATCCCTTTTTGTGGGAGAGCAATGGGCGTTAGGCTATCATTTTTTAGCCAGAAATTCGACAATCCATCGTGCTCGGATCCAACGATGATTGCCGTGGGAGATGTAAAATTTTCATGGAAATAAATATTTTTGGCGGATGGTGTTGTGGCAAAGATTTGGACGGCGTTTGCCTCTAAAAATTCCAATGTTTTTTCATTGTTCGTGACGACCGTTGGCAGACTGAAAACTGCCCCCTGGGATGCCCGAATAACATTGGGATTGAAAATGTCGGTTATGGGACTGCACAAAATTAACATGTCAACACCGGCAGATTCCGCCGAACGCATCAGGGCACCAAGATTACCAGCTTTTTCGATGCTTTCCGCTACTAGAATAAGGGCGTTGTTTGAAAGCTTGACATGGGAAAAATCCAAATGCCAAAATTTGGCCAGCCCAAGGATACCGTCGCAGTTTTCACGGCAACTAATTTTTTCGAAAACTTCGCTGCTTACTTGGCAAACTTGAATATTTTTATTCCCAGCCTGTTGAACTAAATCCCACGGGACAAGATCTCTGAAAAACTTTTCACAGAAAAAAACCGTATCCACGGGAATGTTATTATCCATGGCCCGCGATAGCTCGCGGTAGCCCTCCACAAGAAACATCCCATAGCGGTCCCGTTTTACGCGATCTCGTAGTTTGCATAAAAATTTTATTCGATCGTTTTGTCTGCTTGTAATTATTTCCACAGGCGTATTACCTATTAGCAAATGCAATATCTTGAATTTTTTTAGCAATGAATTCAGATGCTCCGCAGTTGTTTCTATGCCATTCTTGCAATTTTTGAGCAAAACTTTGCCTCTTGCTTTCATCCTTTGCAAGTATAGTTATGGCCATAATTGCACGGGCTGAATCTTTAACTTTGACAACACACTTGGAGTGTTCCAAGGATAAACAAACACCTTTAAAATTAGTCATTTTATCGCCATAGACGATGGGGATTCCATGACATGCAGCATCCACGGGGGATTGTCCACCGGAGTTCGGAGCCAAACTTTTCCCGATAAATGCCAGGTCGGCAATCGATGTCAACGTTTGCAACTCTCCCGTGGTATCGGCAAAGCAAATATCAACTTCTGCACTTGCCTTGCCTTTTGACCGTTGATGCCATTTGAAACCGGATGTTTTTAATAGGTCAAAGATCTGATTGCGCCTTTCCGCATGGCGAGGGACAAGCAATAATTTCCACCGCCTGTCGTCATTTCGGCACTTCTTGAGTGCCCTAATAAGCATGGCTTCTTCCTCGGGCCAGGTGGATGATCCTAGCAAAATTAGGTCATTTTTCGTAAAACCAAGGGCATTCCTGAGGGATGATGATTTCATCGGGTCCAATTTAGGGATCCTATTATCAAACTTCATATTTCCCGCAATTTTTATGCGATCCGAGGCAATTCCTATTTCATGGCAACGATCCGCCATCAGCTGGTCCGATGCCAGCACGTAGGAAATATTGTCCAAGGTTGATTTTGCCAAGTTGGGGAAAGTTTTGTAGCGGGCCAATGTTTTATCTGAAATACGTGCATTTATTAGAATGACTGGGACATCACGCAAATGTGCCTGCCAAATATGTTCCGGCCAGATTTCACTTTCCATGAGAATTGCTAGGTGGGGGAAAATCCTTTTCCAGGCCAACCAGCTAAACAACCAAAAATCAAAGGGAAACAATCCCACAAATAGTATCTTGTTTGCGTACATCCGACGAGCTAGCTCATATCCCGTACTGGTCGTCGTTGTTAGAACGATTTCGTATAAATCCGATCCAACGAGCAAATTTATCAATTTTTCAAGGGCTTTGACTTCTCCGACACTTACGGCTTGTATCCACAGTCGCTTTTTGCCAAATTTTCTTTTCGGAAGCCTTTTGAACAACCCAAAGCGATACTTGAAATCTTTTTTGTAGCCACCTCTTTTTATCATGCGATAGGCATAGTATGGCATGACCAAAAGGAAGCATGGAATGAACAAAAATCTATACAGTAAAATCGTCCACATGTCTAAATCCCACTTTAAATTTTTTAAACTTATCCCATTCGCAATGGCATAACGACATATAGGAAATCTTCTAGGGTTTTAAACACTCCAGCGCTCAACTCATCCTTAAATTCGAAAAACACTTCATCCTGTGTCAAAACCTTCAATGGATCACAAATAAACATGTAATTGAACGCGATTTCAATCGGTTTTCCTTCGTAAACAATGGCAATCTTTTCATGGGCATTTCCGTATTCTTGGCTTTCAGCGGATATCTCCAGGGTATTATTTTCAAAATGTAGTTTGACTAGATTTTTTTGGTCATTGGCAACGATTGCTACCCTTTGAATGCATTCAAGGGTGAGTTGGCGATCGAGTTTTACACGATTTTCTGCCCCCTGGGGAATAATCTGGCGAAAATTTGGGTAATTGCCTTCAACGATTTTGGAAACCACCTTGATGTCACCCATTAGGCCGTCCTGATTTTCTTTATCTACGGCAATGAGGAACACAATTTGGCGATTATCGAACAGAAAGGATACATCTTCTCCTTGGCCAAGAAGTCTTTCAATTTCTCGGATTGTTTTGCTGGGAATTATTACTCCCTTTGTGTTTTCTACATTTTCAGCTATCTCCTTAGATACCAGACTCAAACGACGGCCATCCGTTGCAGCGAATGTTAGTTTGTTCTGGTCGAAGCAAAAGTATACGCTGTTTAAAATAAAACGGTTGTCATCGTTGGACTGGGCAAAGGAAACATTTTTCAACATTTTTGCCATTTCCGCCTGTTGCAACTGTGTTTTATTCAACAGGTTTGGTTCATTTGTGCTTGGAAAATCATCCCCCGGAAGTCCCATGATTTGAAAATTGGAACGGCCTGAGGAAATTTTCACCGTCGTACCGACGAGTTCTGACACGACCGTATCCCCTGGCAAGGAGCGGACAATGGCGGACAATTTCCTCGCCGGAAGTGTTATTTTGCCTTCGCTTTCGATTTCTGCCTTCACCTGACAATGGATGGAAATGTCCAAATTGGTTGCAGTAATTTTCAGCCTACCGTCGGCACAGTCCAACAACACATTGCTTAGGACCGGAATAATTGCCCGTTGTTCGACAATGCTCAAAACTTGCTGCAAGCCATTAACAAACGTAGCCTTTTCTATTGAAAATTTCATAATAAATTTTGAAAAAGATGTGATTCTTTGTTATTTTTTTGTGGTCAAAAGACAAGCTGACATTTCATTTTGATAAAAATTATTTATGGTGAGCAACATTACGAAAACTTATTCGACATCCGAAATCCGGGCCCTGAAAGCGAAATATGATAAATTATTGTCCGAAGTGAATTTGCACGATAGGCTCTACTATAGAGAAAACAACCCTAGAATTTCTGATTTTGAATATGATTGTTTGAAGTCTGAAGTGGAAAGGTTACAAGAAATTTTGGCAGTTTATTCGGTAGAGATAGAAGATACGGCCATCGGGGATGACAGCAATTCCGGGTTTCAATCGTTTGCCCACCTGTCCCCCATGATGAGTTTATCAAATACCTATTCCCGGGAAGAACTGTTCCAATTTTCTAACCATCTGGGGGCTACGCTTGGACCGCGAAAATTTTCCTATGTCATTGAACCGAAGATCGATGGTATCGCGATCAATTTGATCTACAAAAAGGGGAAAATTTTTAGGGCGTTAACCAGAGGGAACGGCGTGGTGGGAGACGATGTCAGTGCGAATATTAAAACAATTAGAGATTTGCCGCGGGAAATCGAAAATTATGCCGAAGCCATTGAAATTCGTGGGGAAGTTTACATGGATAAGCAAACCTTTATTGAAATAAATAAAACACGGGAGGAACAGGGGCTCGAACTATTTGCCAATCCGCGTAACCTGGCCGCCGGAACCCTGAAGACCCTTAACATCGATGAAGTTGCCGAACGAGATTTAAAATTAATTACCTATGCCATCGGCCATTGTTCAGAAAAGATTGTAAACCTCCAAAGTGAAGTTCTAGAACTTTTGAAAAATTTCGGATTTGCATCCCAGGAAAAATATTGGCTAGCGGAAGATATCGAAGGAGCCTGGAAATGTGTCGAAGAACTAAACGAGACGCGGCATATCTTTCCCTATTGGACCGATGGGGCGGTGTTAAAGGTCAATGAATTACAACTTTATGGAATCTTAGGGGCAACGGCAAAATCTCCACGGTGGGCCATTGCCTATAAATTCGCCCCGGAACGCGCAACGACAAAAATCAAAAACATTGTCCTGCAAGTCGGCCGTACGGGAATAATTACCCCGGTAGCAGATTTGGAAAGCATACAATTGTCGGGCACAAATGTTTCCCGGGCAACCCTACACAATGCTGATGAAATATCGAAAAAAGATATCCGCATTGGAGATTATGTGACGGTGGAAAAGGCGGGGGAAATAATTCCGGCGATCGTAGCCGTCGATAGTACAAAGCGAAACGCAGATTCCATACCATTTATTTTCCCTAGAACCTGTCCATCCTGTGGGTCACAATTGATACAATTGCCTGGAGAGGTTGCTTGGCGATGTCAAAATTTGTGCTGTTTGCCACAAATCCAAAGGCGTTTGGAACATTTCGTTTCACGGGCAGCCATGGACATTGATGGGCTAGGTACAGTCATAATTGAAAAACTGATGGCGGTAAAAAAATTAAACAATATCGCCGATATCTACCGCCTAACCTTTAATGATCTAGAATGTTTGGAAAAATTTGGGACCAAATCGGCCTTGAAAATTTTGAGCAACATTGACGGTAGTAAAAATCGACCCCTTTGGCGCTTGCTGCACGGTTTCGGCATTTTGGGCATTGGGGAACAAACGGCAAAGATTCTAGCAAGCCATTTCCATTCCTTGGACAATCTGATTGCTGCGACACCCGAAGAATTGGAACAGCTTAATGGCATTGGGATGAAATTGTCCAGTGCGATAGTTGCGTTTTTTAGGGAACAACATAACGGGAACACCCTCAATGATTTACGCATGTTGGGGATCATTCCTGGCGATAGGCATTTGGAAATTTCGCAGAATCAAAATTCAAAATTCTACGGGAAAAATTTTGTCCTAACCGGCACATTGTCATCCATGACACGCCAAGAAGCGATTGAAAAAATCGAACACCTTGGCGGCAATGTTGCCAATACCATATCTGGACGTGTGAACATACTGATTGCCGGAGAAAATTGTGGTTCAAAATTGGAAAAAGCTCAATCTCTTGGCTTGGAAATCTGGAACGAGACCGATTTATTGGAAAATTTGAATGGAAGTGTGGCATAAAAATTGCTTAATCTTAATCCAAAGTGGTGTGAGAATTGCATCGACACTTGCAAATTATACCGCAATGCATATCATGTATCCTTTCGAAAAAACATGAATTCAATGGTAAATTTAACTCCGCGTGCCCAGCAGATCCTCGCGATGGCCAGGCAGGAAGCAGAACGACTTGGTCAATCTGTCATAGGGCCCGAACATCTCCTGTTGGCACTTATGAGATTGCCACAATGCATTGCCATTAACATCCTACGATCCATGGGGGTTGACCTTGGAAAAATTCGCGCCAAGATCGAACAGCACCTGTCGACAACAAATACAGATGCTCAAAATGGATCGAACATTACGCTGTCTCCGCTCGTGCAAAAGGTTCTTCTGGCAGCGGCAAAGGAAGCAAACATGCTACAACATCCCTACGTTGGTACCGAACATCTCCTATTGGGAATTTTGCGCGAGGGTGATGAAGTTGCAGCCAGGCTGTTGGCGGAAGCAGGTGTAAGAATGGAAAGCTGCCGACAGGCGATACTATCGGCCCTCGATCCCAACTTTGTTGGCGTGGACGAAGGGAATAATGACAACGATGATTTCCATTTCACATCGGAAAAAATATCAGACAAAGACAACCCACCATCGGGCATAAAAACACCGGCGTTAAATGCATTTGGCCGAGATTTGACGGAAATCGCAAAGGAAAACAAGTTGGATCCTGTGATTGGTCGAGAAAAAGAAATTACGCGGGTATTACAAATTTTATGTAGGCGATCAAAGAATAATCCCGTTTTAGTTGGCGAAGCGGGTGTGGGGAAGACGGCGATAGCGGAAGGGTTGGCCCAGGCAATAGCCTTTGGCAAAGTTCCCGAGGCCCTACTCAATAAAAAAATCATTTCCATCGACATGGCCCTCATGCTGGCAGGGACAAAGTATCGGGGACAATTTGAAGAGCGTTTGAAGGCTGTCATGGAGGATATTAAGCGTGCCAAAAATGTCATATTGTTTTTGGACGAGCTGCATACCATCGTCGGTGCAGGATCATCGGAGGGAGCCATGGATGCGTCGAATATCTTGAAACCGGCACTGTCGCGGGGCGAAGTTCAATGCATTGGAGCGACCACCCTCGATGAATATCGCAAGCACATAGAAAAAGACAGCGCACTCGAACGTCGATTTCAACCTGTGCAGGTTGACCCTCCGAGCATTCAGGATGCAATTTTGATTCTACAGGGAGTTAAAAAGTGCTACGAGGAACACCACGCTGTAAAATATACGGATGAGGCAATTGAAGAGGCTGTGAAACTTTCTGCAAGGTATATCCAGGACAGATTTTTGCCGGATAAAGCCATTGATGTCATCGATGAAGCGGGAGCTAAGGCGCGATTAAACGTACCCACCAATTCTCCAAAAATGGAGAAATTGTTGAAAAAGATCGAAGAGGTACATTGCGACAAAGAATCAGCGATCAAGGCGCAGAACTTTGAAAAAGCTGCCCAATTGCGGGATACGGAAAAACAGCTAATGAAAGAGAAAGAGAAACTTTTTCGGCAGGCCCAAAGGAGATCAAAAAATAGTATCATTAGGATTGATGTTGATGCCATTTTGGCTGTTATCGCTGGTTGGTCAGGGATTCCAATTACACGCCTTGAGAAGAAAGAGTCGGAACGTTTACTACATCTCGGTGAAGCATTGAAAAAAATCGTAATCGGCCAGGATGAAGCCGTCGAAGGCATTGCCTGTGCGATCCGCCGTTCACGGACGGATTTGAATGACCCCAACAAACCAATTGGGTCATTTTTATTCCTTGGCCCTACGGGGGTGGGGAAGACCTATTTAGCTAAGATGTTGGCTGAACAGATTTTCGGTAACAGGGACGCCATTATCCAGATCGATATGTCCGAATACATGGAAAAACATTCCGTGTCACGAATGGTTGGATCGCCTCCGGGATACGTTGGCCACGATGACGGAGGCCAGCTAACGGAAAAGATTAGGCGTAAGCCCTATGCGGTTATTCTTTTCGATGAGGTGGAAAAGGCCCATCCCGATGTTTTACAAATTTTATTACAGGTTTTGGAAGATGGCCACATGACGGATAGTCAAGGCCGCAAGGTGGATTTTAAAAATACGCTTTTAATTATGACGAGTAATGTCGGAGCTGAGATCTTGCAGAAGGACATGTCCCTTGGCTTTGTTGCGGATCAAAATACGTCCCAAAGTTTTGAGCGGATAAAAACGTCGATCATCGAGGAAGCGAAGAAGACTTTTAAGCCTGAATTTATCAATCGGCTAACGGACATGATTGTGTTTAAACAACTTGACCATGAAGCTCTGCAAAAAATTGTCGACATCGAGTTGGACAAAGTCAGCAAACGTGCTGCCGAAAAGGGAATAACCCTTACCTTTTCCGATGATGCAAAAAATTTCCTCGTGAAAAATGGCTACGACAAGAAGTTTGGTGCCCGTCCGCTAAAGCGTGCCATCGAAAAAAATGTCGAAGACCCCCTTGCCGATAGGTGGCTGAGTGGTGAAATTTCCAGTGGAACGAAAATTACCATTTCCCACGAAAAAGATGGTGAAAAGTTATCACTGTCATCCAGCTAAGTAAAATATTTGTTGGAAGAATTATGGCATACTGAAACTGCATTGCCCCACATGGTGGCAATTCTCAAGGGCAGGAAGAACGAGCAAGCACCATGTTAGCGTTTTCGTAGATAGTTTTGAAGTTGTACGGGTTGAGCCTGGCCTTATCTTCGCCTGTTGACGATAATATCTATATTCCATGTTTATATATTTGTAATTATGTAAATAGTTTTACTTTTTCCCTTGACAGGCGAAAAATTTCACCACATGTTCATGTAATATGAGCAAAGAAATTTTTATTGATAGAAGTCGTGCAGCAGCGATGGCTCTAAGAAGAATTATGGATCAGGCTGATTCGCGTTGCCAATACAGCTATAGTTTCAACACTCTTTATCCGTCTCTCGAAGAATGTGGGGTACTTAGCCGACGGAGGGCACTTGGTACACGGAAATTGAGTCAGGAGCATGAACCAAGCACACCAATAGTGGGACAAACTTCAGGCCTGGGTTTAAGAAGATCGGCCTCTTGTGGCAAATTTTCAAAGAGGCTGAAGCTGGCATGTTTAGATCAAGATACAAAGGATCAGGTCAACCGGCTATTAGATGGCGGATTACCCGATACGGAATTGCAAGGCTTGGGTAAAAAAATTGCCAATATTATAGGTCAGTTAAGCGTTAGTTGCCCACAGCGTAATGCTCTTATTGAACTTTTAAATTACATCAATGCCCAGGGAAGCATCGTATTGGGATACAAGGAAGATGTTTTGACTCCTAAAATTCCAGGCGGTGATGTCATACCTGCAATTGGGTGCCCACTATGGTCAGTTCCAGTCTTCGGATTCGAATCATGGGGAATGGATTTTAGAAAACGTCTTGAGTATGTGTCTTCCCAAGGAGGAGATATAACATTCATACTTCCCGAAGGCAAGTACGGTCACACATTTACCGCCCAGGGAGTATTTACATCGTATCATATTTGGAAAGAAATTTTGAGACAAATTGACTCCATGGATCCCCAGCCCAATTATCGAAATATGTGTGAATTGGATTCTTTGATAGGATCAAAATTTTTATCGTGCAGCAAAAAGGAGGATCTTAGAATTCTTTATGCCTATCATATATTTTGTTTAGTTTATGCGTCATACAATAGGCGAGGCAGTTTAATTGCCACCACTCCCATTGACAAATCGACCATTGGTGCACGCGTTCGAAGTGCTATCGAAGCATGGAAAGAGCATGGCTGCAAAATAATTTTCAGGAGCGGGAACAAGGGAGAGGTAAGCCATTTTGAACTTGCATACTTGCTACACGCGGGAACTAAATTTAAAATCGTCGCGACGGAAGAAAAAATTCAAAGCTTTAGGGATTTTCCGGTAGACGAATCAGATCCCGACGGGCAAGAATGTCGTGACAGAATTAGAAAATCAGCGGCGCCGTCTACTTGATGACTTGCCAGTGGTTCTGTTTTTTTTATTTTTAAGGAAATAAGGGTACGATGAATAATCCAGTAAGAATCAGTTATAGGCATGAATCTGTGCAATTGGTAGATGACGCAAAGGAAGGGTTATCCAAGGGGAAGATAGAGGTGATATGCGAAATTGATATTTCCGATAGGGGAGCATATACCTATACTTACTATGACTTTGTGGATCACAAACCCAACATGCTAATTGGCCAAACCGACGAAGAGTATTTTTGGAAATTCAATGAAGCAATGCAGGAACAACTATTTGATCCGCTGTTTGCGGAAAGTTTGCTAGGGTTAGTCGATGAACATTCCTCCCAAGTCGAAAGAATGATTCTCTGTAAGTTTTATGGGAATAATTTGAAGGAGCAAAGTGCAGTACTTGTATATGATGACTACAATCACTGGAAAGAAGTGCCGCAAATCATACGACTTACGAGGCTTGTATTTGACGGATGCCTCGAAGAAATCAAGGAGTCAGCATTACGGAAGAAGTAATTCTCTCTACTGGAAAATTGAAAAATCTAGGAATAGGGTCAGATTTATTTTCGTAGATAGTTTTGGGATTGAGCTTAGTCTTATCTTCGCCTATAGGAGATAATATCTATATTCCCCGTTTATGTGTTTGTTCCTACGTAGATAATTTCTTTTTGTGAAAAATTTTACTTCTTTTTGACAGATGAAAAAATTTTTCTACATTTCTGCAACATGGACGGCAGAACGTTCATTGATAGCAGTCATAGAGGGGCGATGGCTGTACGAAGTTTTGTGGATCTAAGATCTGAGAAACCGAGGTTTGATTGGTATCAACAAACATATGCCAACACTATTCTTCGTAGGTTACTTACACAGTATATGCCACTTGTCTCAAGGAGATCAAGTCGGTCGAGACAGGTATTAAGGGAACGTATCGCAAATTATCGAGCCTCAAAGAGGCGGGCATCATTGGGCGAGATCTCCACGAGATGGGCTACGTTTGATCGAGATACGTTGAATCAGATCAACCGGCTATTAGATGGCAAATTACCTGATGCGGAATTGCAAGGCTTGGGTGAAAAAATTGGCGATATTATAGGCCAATTAGATGTTAGTAGCCCACAGCATAACACCTTAGTCACGCTTTTTAATTACATCAATGCACAGGGAAGCATTGTGTTGGGGTATACTGAAGATGTTTTAACCCCTAGAAACCAAAGCGGCGATGTCATGCCTGCAATTGGATGGACACTGTGGTCAGTTCCATCCTTCGGATTCTCAACATGGGGAATGGATTTTGTAGGGCGTATTCAATATGTGTCTTACCAAGGAGGAGATATAGCATTCATATTTCCCGAAGGCGCGTACGGTCACACATTTACCGCCCAGGGAGTATTTACATCGTATCATATTTGGAAAGAAATTTTGAGACAAATTGACTCCATGGGGCCCAGCCCTGATTACCAATTTATGCTGTTTGGTGTTGTGTCACCCAAGATTTTATCAAAGATAAATGATCATGGAGATTTAAAAAATCTTTATGCTTATCATGTATTTCGTCAGGCCTATGAAGCAAGCAATGGGCCAGATAGTCCAATTTCCGATACTCCCATTGACAAACCAACCATTGGTGCACGCGTCAATGCTGCTATCCAGGCATTGGCTGATAAAAATTTGTCCACGGACAATCAAGAAGGAGCGACGAGCCATTTTGAACTTGTATACTTGCTACACGCGGGAACTAAATTTAAAATCGTCGCGACGGAAGAAAAAATTCAAAGCTTTGGGGATTTTCCGGTAGACGAATCAGATCCAGATGGGCAAGAATTTCGTAGCAGAATCAAAGCATTAATGGCACCGTCTACCTGATGAAGCTTGTGTTTTGCGGATGTTCCGAGGGAATAAAGGAATCAGTATGGGGAGGGAAGTAACTTTTACCATTGGAAAACTGAACAATCTGGGCACAGGGTCAGCTTGCAGAATTATTCCCCATGTGCCATAGAGTAATTCTTGATACCATAGAATCAACGATGGAAAATTGCCCCAGCTGCCATTGTACCAGCCATTGTACCAGCAACAGTAGCAACAGTTTGGAGCCAACCTGTACTTTGTACTTGAGTTTGGAGACGATTAAGGTTTTCTTGGGCTGTTACCAATGCTTGTCTTTGGCTATCAATAGTTTCCCGTTGTTCCGCTATGGTTTGTTCTTGCCTTCTACACTGTGTTTGTAGTGCTTCATTGGACGAGGCCAACGATTGAACCTTTCCCTGTAATTCTGTGAGTTGAGTTTCAACCGCTTGCAAGCGTTTGGCTAGTGAACCTTTCTCTTTGGTTAGCGTCGTCAGAGATTGTTTTTCTTTCTTAATACTAGCTTCCAAGGCTTGTATTTTGGTTTTGTTGGTTGTTCCCATCTGCGCCAATGCCCTTTGATGCTCTGTTTGGAGGTGCTTAATTTGCAGTTCCTTTTGTTGAATTTGGGCATTGGCTTGCGCCAAAGAATGGCTTGTTGCTTGCTGTTGCGATGTCAGCGCTTTAAGTTGAGCTTCTGCCTGTTGTCTACTGGTTGCTATTGCATTTTGAGCATCTAAAATCTTTGTTGTAAGTCCAGAGTTTAGCTCGTTCATTATGTTATATGCTTCTTGGGCAGCCTGTTGCATTGCTCGAGCCTTTTCTGCAAATTGACCATTTTCGATGAGCTCTTTACACTTCACAGGATCCGTCATATCCGTACTCATATTAATCACCGTTGCTAATTGGGTTTGGGCTGCTGCTATTCGACTCTGAGCCCAACTCAATGCGTCAGTCAACTTCTGTTCTCCCCTCGCAATGTCTTGTACATTTTGTAAAATTCGTTGGACCGTGGCCGTTTGCGTCTTTAGACTTTGTTCTAAATTGTGGATCAGGTCTTGTTGAGACGTAAAAACCGAAACAAGGCAGTTTTGACATTGGGCAATATAAGTTTCTTGTGCTTTGAGTTGCGCCTCTTGCTGGGCAATTAATTGTGTTTGTTCCTCCGATTGTTTTTCTTGCAACTCTTTAAGTCGTTGTTCCTGGGCGAGACTTGCTTGAGCCTCCGAAAGTTCATGTTGGGCCGTTTCCAAATTCTGCTGTGCTCCCTCTATTGTCTCTTTTTGTTCGTCTAGCGTTGTCTTTTGCTCTTGGTTGAGCCTAGATAATTCATCATTTTGTGTCCCCAACTGTTGATTGGTGAATTCTATTTCATCCGCATTTTTTTTAATCGCTTCCAAATCCTCTTTCATCATTTCTAGCTTGGCTCGCGATATGGCCAGATTTATAAAAAAAATCGTGCCTCCAATGAAGCATACTCCAATTGTAGAGAAAAGATGAAGTGCCACAAAACAGGACACAGCCGTGATACATGCAGGCCTTACAGCACCCCTTAGATTTTGAACAAATTTTGGGAAAAATCGAGTATCTACTCCAAAAAATTTAAGAGCCGTCGTTACTTTACTTTCTATGTCCTTAAGTAGACTTACTATGGACGCATTGGTCCCTTCTCCCGCTGTCCTAATCGAAAACGTAGGGTCGCTCGGGTTACTTTGGGAAAGATTTTGAGAGGGGTCAAACGGTACTAAACTTGCTGAATCCATACATTATCCTTTAATATAAAAGTTTGTCAAAGTGGAATGTTAGTGTAAAATATCGATGCATTTTGTCAAAAGAAACTTATTTAAATTTTTAAAAAGAATAAAATAATCGCTCCAACTGCCGTTAAATTTAATGGGATAGGGGATTTTACGAATCTTCCAAACTCCCAGGAAAATTAGGAAAAGAGGAGGGAAAAACAGAAAAAGTGGAAAGGTTGCCTAGCTGTTTCCGGAGAGGGATGAAGATTTTACGACTGATTCCAAAAAAACCTTGCGAGAAGGTTTGTTTTTAATAGGAATCCGGCCAGATTTTTTTGGATAAAAAAGAAAAATATGCTAGATTTGGACATAAGGCCTTTCAATCCTCTTGTTTCGCTGCTATTTGGAAAGCAATATAGCCTGTACGAAAGATGTGTGTGGGGTTTTGTTACTGCTTTCGTCGTGGCATTGGTAGTGGGCAAACCCATAATAAGAACACTTTCAAAACATCAGGTGCGTCAAGTTTTTCGGACCAAGCAACAGGTAAAGAACTTGGCAATTTTGCATGACCACAAAAGGGGGGTTCCCACCATGGGGGGTATCATAATTGCACTGGCTTCGTTTGTTGCTATTGCCATTTGGACATCTTTCAACGATTTGGTCATTACATCCCTGTTGGTTTATCTTTTTTGCTCCCTGCTGGGGGCAGCCGATGATATTTTGAAAATCATAAAAGGAAATTCGAAGGGGGTAACGTCCGGGCAAAAGCTATGCGTACAGGCACTAATAACTGGTTTTATTTTCTACGTAGCATCTCAAAATCCACCCATTAATAGTCTTTTGATGCATGTGCATTGGAAATGGTTCCATGGCTACTTTGATCCACAGATTGCCATGGTGATAATAGTTGTTTTCTATTTTTGCGTCATTTCAGGGACGAGTAATGCGGTAAATTTAACCGATGGAATTGATGGATTAGCCATTGTAAACATAGCTCTGTGCTTTGTGTCCCTTGCCGTGTGTGCCTTCTATGCAAACAACATAAACATTACTAGGGAAACAATGCTATCATATATTGCGGGTTCCACGGAATTGGCAGTTTTATGCGCATGTTTTGCAGGAGGATGTTTTGGCTTTGGCATTTTTAATATACATCCAGCTTCCATTTTCATGGGTGACATAGGTTCCATCGGTCTTGGAGGACTATTAGCCATAGTTGCTTGTTTGTTACGGTTGCCGTTTATTTTACTGACCGTGGGGGTAATTTTTGTAATCGAAACACTCTCCGTTATGCTACAGATAGCCTCGAAAAAGGTTTTTAAGAAAAAAGTGTTCCTGATGGCCCCACTACACCATCACTTCGAATTAAAAGGGTTTTTAGAAAGTGAAATTGTTAAAGCTGCGTTTTGTCTGCAGGTGATTTGCATATTAATAACACTATTTGTCATATTTTATGGATACACTGGATGTCATTAATGCTCCAGGAACGGTCGGTATTTTTGGGTATGGGGTGACCGGGAAAGCAGTGGTACGATTTTGTGAAAAGCGGAGCATTTCATACAAAGTTTTTAACGAATCGGGATTACGGGAAGAACAATTTTCGGAAGAGGAGGCGAAGAAGTGCCGTCTAATTGTTAGAAGTCCAAGTTTTACACTTTCCCACGGGTGGACAAAATTGGCAATGGCTGTGGGCTGCCGTTGCGTAGGTGAATTAGACCTAGCATCACGCTTTTGGCATGGAAAAATTGTAGCTATTACGGGGACAAATGGGAAAACAACGACCACAGAATTTGTGGTCCATGCATTGCAAACTCATGGCCAAAAAGCAATCATGGGTGGAAATATGGGGAGACCATTCATAGAAATAATAGATTCTGATATGAATGAACAGGATACCTGGGCTGTTATAGAGGTGAGCTCATTTCAAATGGATGGAGGAGCATTGTTCAAACCAGATTATGTCCTGTGGACGAATTTCGCAGATGATCACCTAGATATTCATGTGGGGATGAGGGAGTACTTTAATTGTAAAGCAAACTTGCTTAGGAATGTCAAGATGCCCAATGGTCCTCAAAGGCACTGCTTCGTCGGGCGAAGTGTGCATGATTTTTGTAAAAACTTACAAATCATGGACGTTTTGGGCAAATATACCGTTTGTTCGGAATTTGACCTGTTGCCCACGAAGTCGGCACTAAATATTAAAACACAGCAAGAAAATTTTGCACTGGTCCAAAAGTTTTGGACTTCCAACGACTTTCCTGTTGGGTGCCTACAAGAGGCCGCCCTAACATTTAAAATTCCTCCCCATCGCCTCCAAATGGTTACCAAAGTCAAATGGTGTGATATCCAAACAGGGAAAGAAAAAGAGGTGGAATTTTGGAACGATTCAAAGGCGACCAACTTTCATGCATTGAATGCTGCATTGGCATCGTTCAATAAAAAAGTTATCCTGATAGCCGGTGGAAAATCGAAGGGTGAGCCCCTTGAAAAATTTCAAAGGATCGTCACAGGACGGATTAAGGCTCTATTGCTGATGGGGGAAACGGGTAAAATTTTATATCAAACCATGGGGGCGAATTTAATCAAAAACTTGGAGGCATATGCGTTCTTTCCAAACGATGGCGATTTGGAAAAACTAATGGCTCATATTGCCGAATATGCCTTCATCGTAGCTGAGGATGGAGATGTGGTGTTGTTAAGTCCAGGGTTTTCAAGCCTTGACTGGTTTAAAGACTACGCGGACAGGGGAAAATTTTTTGAAAATGGAGTTTTATGTTTGAATTTACAAAATAAATGACAACTATAAACGGATAGATCTTATAATATGAAATTGCAAAACGTGTTAATTGTATATGTTTTTACACCATTCGCATTGCTGATGACGGGATGTTCTATTTTTGATGGTGCTAGTGGGAAAAAATACAACAATGTTGCCTCTTCTATTGCACCTGAAGTAGCTTTTAATGGGGCAAATGCGAGGAGAAAACCTACCCAACCGAGGCAATCATTCGAGGAAACTGGAGTGGAAAATCGTCTTTTTAGAGATGTTAGCGCATTTGAGCTGGCCTATGAAGTTTATGTCGTCCAAAAGGGGGATACAATCTATGGGATTGCCAGGAAGGTAAAAATGTCACCGGCAACGCTTATGGCTGTCAATGGCCTGGGTAAGGATAGTAAACTGGCAGTTGGTCAGCGACTGAAGATTGAGGGTGGTAAATCCGAATGGCCATCGCCAGTTACGACTGCAAAGACGACCGTTTACACTGTCCAAGCGGGCGATTCTTTATCCAAAATAGCACACGCCTACGGAGTTACGGTAAAATCGTTAAAAGCAGTGAATAATTTATCTTCTGATAAATTGATAATAGGGCAGAAGCTAACTATTCCGGAATCCATGGCTAAAGATTTTAACGCTAATAATTCGGCAGGAACCCAAAGGGTGTTAGATGACGATGGCAAGTATACCGTAAAACCGGGAGATAATTTGACCTTGATTGCAAAACACTTCGGCATAAAGCAAACTGCTTTGCAGGAGGCTAATAATATGGACAATCCAAACAAATTACGCGTTGGACAAAAGCTAGTCATTCCTACCAAAACAGCCGTCACTTCGGACAAAACGAGTAGCGTAAAAGCGAGGAAAGACAATGCCCTAGTTCTTTCACCGCAACACGCACCTAAGGCTTCGAAGACTTCGGGGGATTTATACGTAATAAAAAGTGGTGACACCATCGACAAAATCGCCCGTGATTTGGAAGTAGAAAAAGCGGATTTGATAAAATTGAATAACCTTGGGAACAATTCCTCATTGCAGGAAGGTAAGAAGCTTCTAATTCCACAAAAAAAAGTAGTAACTGAGCCTAAGCCTCCTGTTGCGCATACTTCCGAACCAAGGGGTGAAGATTTTTTCGAAAATTTTGAAGAAATTCCTGTCATCGAGATTAAAGATTAGTTGTTTCCGTGATTCTAGAGAAATTGGAAGCGTATTATGGTTATTTCAGCCAGCGTAAAGCTGGCTGGTTTATTTTACTGTGTACCGGGTTACTAGTGGGGCTTGGTCTCATTGTTTTATCGAGTGCAAGTTTGTCGTTTATAAAATCGGAGAACTATTTTTACAAACAATTGCTGTGGTGTGTCCTCGGTGTTCCTTTTTTTTTGACCGGATGCTTTGTTGACCTAAGATTTTTGAAAAAACATTGCCTATGGATTTTAACATTTTTTATCGCCGCTCTGGTCATCGTATTAATTCCAGGTATTGGGAAAATGGTCAATGGATCGAGACGATGGATATCCATGGGAGGTTTCAATATTCAAGTTTCAGAATTTGCCAAGATTGCCACGATACTCTGGTTGGCACAATATTTGAACAATAGCGAAAACAATCGGTCGAGTTTTGGGATTGGATTTTTGAATCCTTTGCTGGTAGTTGCTAGCATATGTGGTTTGATATTTCTAGAACCCGACTACGGTACGGCGATGTTGATTGGAGCGGTGGCGATAACCCTATTGTTTTTAGCAGGGACCCGCCTATTGTACATATGGCTTGCAATATTCGGTGGATTATTGGCCATCTCAATTTTAATATATCTGAATCCTACCCGAATGGGGCGAATAGTTGCGTTTCTCGACGTTGAAAATAATAAATTGGCGGGAGCATACCAACTTTGGCAGGGGATGCTTGGTTTTGCTTCCGGTGGATTGTATGGAAGAGGCCTGGGACAAGGGCGCCAGCAACTGGTTTATTTGCCGGAAGCCCATACGGATTTTATCTTCCCAATATTCAGCGAGGAATTGGGTAGCCTAGCTGCCACTGCAGCATTGGCGATATATTTAACATTTTTTCTAACCGTCACGCATTCTGCGAAAAAACTTCACAGTAATTTTACCAAATTTCTATCCTATGGCATAGCCCTGACCATAATTTACCAAGTGATAATCAATGTTGGCGTTGTTACTGGTTTATTTCCAACGAAGGGTATGGGGCTTCCTTTCATAAGCTATGGAGGGTCTAACCTGGTATTGCTCTCTTTCATGATTGGACTTTTACTGAACTGTTTTAGTGAAAATCAAATAGAATGGGACTGCCGCAATTCGAGCGAGGAGCGACTAGGAAAACCGACCAGGCGAAAATTTATTAGTCCTTACTCGCGCTAGTGCCGATTATATCTGTGCTGCGTATGATATTTTCAAGGTTTTCAAAAAATAATTTTAAAATGCAAATTTTTCTTGCATTGCTATAAATTTCGTGTAACCCCTTAGGCAACATCAAGATTTGTCTTGGTGGAAAATTTTTACCAACATTTAAATTAGATAGAATATGTCAAGACCACGAAGACCAAATAATGCATCTTTCGAACCTCCTCCTCCTCCTCCTCCGGTAGGGCTAAATTCTGTGCCTGGCGCGGCAGGAAATGCAGGCCCAGCACCTCTGGGGCATCAAGTCGCTGTCCCTGCGCAGGTCCCAGCACCTTTTATTGTCAAGCTAGCGGGAATAGCAGAGGCTGAACTGGAGCAGAGAGCAGTTCGTATTACGGAAATGGGCAATTCTCCTCTAGAAGATGAGGAGACGAGAAAAGCCAAATCTTTTGCACTCATGAATGCGCTATGGGATAGGGCAGGGGCGATTGTCGCGGAGTCGGGAGAGTCATTGGCAACGAGGATGCAAGCAGCAGGGAAAGAATTTTCTGAGTTTAACGCGAAGGCGGTGATATTTATGAACCTTTTGGCACAACGTGTTTTAAATCCTGGATGTGTCTCTTGCCAAGTGTCGGTAGGCGATAACCAAGTAAGTCGTTTTTTCCCAATTGAAATTATGGAAAAGGAAAAAGCGTCACAACGTTTAGACGCAGTGACAAAGTTTTTAAGGGCGGTAAAAGACGTGCCATTAGAATTACCAGATGTAAAGGAAGTTATTCGGAAAGTACATAGTATAACGCTAAAAGAGTTAAGTGAGGATTACCTTAGTGAGCAAGATCGAGAAGTAGATGTATACAGTGCCATTGATTGGTGTGCCCCGAAGCTAGTCTTAAGACCAGATAACCTAAAACGGGTAATAGGTGAGTGTGGACGTAGCTATGTAAAGTATCAAGAGGCAATACGAGAGCGGGATGGTACCGCACTTTTTGATCAATACTTGCCGACGGCGGCAGGACCCCAGGCACCTGTACCTCAGCAACAACTTGAGGATGTAGGTTCCTTTTTAGCTAATCTGGACTTTAGTTACATTTTTTAAGCAGATAAAGTCTATCGCAAAAGAGGTTTGATTTTCGAAAGAAAATTTAGTTTCAAAAAGCAAAATTTGAGGGATATCAAATGAGCATGTGCGGTTTAGATACAAAGGGAGGGTGGTGTGTTTACGTCGATGGAAGTAGCAATAGCTTGGTACGTTTCGTAGCTTCCAATGATAGTAATAAAAGGGCCAAAAATCTGATGGTACAGTCATTAAGATATGGGAAGGCCGATGTCGTATTTACCGTGCCGATGGAAACTAGCCAAACAAAACGCACCCAAATGCCTTCTAGGCGTTTGGCTGTGCGTGAAATGGCTGAACTTCATAATCCTACCATGGAAAGATTGGAAAGGGCCCGTAAAATTTACAAGCGAGATGTTAACTATAATTTTTTGTACCAATTTCCTGACTTTAACCAGTTTTTTGTTTATTCGATTGGCTATGTTTCGATCAGTGGGTGAAAATTAGTACAGGCACGCGTTAATGTACTAAAAGAAGAGGTATGAGGTTTTATATGTTCGCGGATAAGTGATGCAGGGACTGACTTGCACAAAAACAGAGAAAGTACGTAAAAAAATGATCAAAAAACTTAGTTTAAATTTAAGAAAGTTCCAGGTTTGCTTGATAGTAGTTGCCATGGGCAAGATATTATTTTCTGGAAATACTCTGTGGGGTGATTTTTTTATGACTCCCGAAGAGACTGCCAATTTAGTTTTAAATCATGGCAGCATGGAAGAAGTGGTGGATGCTCGATTTAGAGCGGATCCCACTCTCCAAAGAAGGCTTGAATTTGCGGAATTTATGCGTAGTATACGCTCTGAGGATTTGAGTAACGACCAGGCTGTTCGTAATGTTGCAAGTCGGTGGTGGGACATGGCCAATGAACAACCTTTGATGTTAGAAAGGAACGTAGATTCTGACTTGCAGTTAAACACGTATGCGTTTTGGCCTGACACAAATGATGGGGAAGCAAAATATGTCGTTACCCATGTTAATTCTGAGCTAGCATCTTTGACATTGGCGGCCAATACATTGCTTACCAATGCCCTTGCCGACCGCATGATAAGTGTCAAAGGTTGTCTTGCTGACCCATTTATTCATATCATCTATGGTCACGCTTGTCAGAATAAGATCTCCGGACTTGGGTATAGTAGTCACATGGGTGGCTTCGTTATGGGGCTTGATGACGTTTGGACATTTCCCAACGAAAGATATCTGCGAATGGGTGTTGCTTTCGGATACGCGTACGGGAAGACAATTTTTTCTGGTTCTGCTGCTGGCCTTGGAAAATCCGCTAAGCATGACGTTTACACGATTGAATTGTTTGGAGCCTATGAATGCTTCAACGATAGGTATTTAAAAACAAACGTCGGGGTTACCATGGGATATAGCCGCACCAATGACAGATTGCGTAGGACCGACTTAGGGTCCAATGTTTTTGATGCTAAAGTTGGGTCTAATAATTTTTTCATGGGTATGGAGTTTGTTAGAAATTTGTATGCCTACAAAGGTTATCAATTCGGCCTATGGCTCCGGGCGAATTATAGCCGTATTGCTCAAAAAGGGTACGATGAGTCAACGGCAGCAGCGATGGGAGCACAACATGTTTCTTCCGTCAACCACGATTTCCTTACCACCGTCATCGGTTTCAACATGGAAAAGGAAATCCCCGATTTGGAACAGGTGGATAAAAAGTTGACACTTTCCTTGAAGACTGGTTGGGAATGTCAGGTAGTGTGGAAATATTCCACTGCTACCCTTTCTTTTGATAATAACTTGGGTTTGGGCAAGTTCGCTCCAGCATTTAGGCATCCTTCGCGGAGTGCTGCTATTATATCTTTTGGGGCTTCTCAAAAATTGAACGTCCACTGGAGCATTGTTGGTTCCTACATCGCGAGATTTAACAAGGATATTTTTACCCATAACCTTTCCCTCGGTGCTGAATATTCTTTTTGATGGGTGTTTCCCGACTTCGACCTTCTGATGTCCTGGCATCAAATGGCAAAATTTGATTTTGCCCAATTGTTTTTATGCCTTGAAAAGTACAAGTGCGGTGTAGTGAAATTATGTTGACAGAAGCCAATTAAGCTATACTATCCTCCCCTCCGGGTCAAGGTATGGTAGGTCGAGTGCGAGGTGGTGGAGGTTTAGCCGAGAAAGGCGGACAGATAGGGGCCAAAGGACAATTTGAGGATAGGAATTTATCCTTTGTTTCGGGAACCCCATGTGATGGAATTCGAAAGCAATCGGATAAAAAGACTCCAGGTTCATCCATTCCAGGTGAATCCATAGAGAATCGCACGGCTGGTATAATCGGTGCGAGTCATCCGTCTAATGATAGATTAACTTGTATGGGAAATTTTCTAAAATGGGTTTGTGGACGATACAAATTTTTTAGAAGGAATAGCAGAATTAAAAGAACAGGCCGCAGCCCAACGGAGACTTGGATACCGCTACATGCGTGTGAAAACAGAAGGTAATGGTAGCAATATTGGTAATCATGCGGAGAACATTGACATAGATGCCTTACTGGCCTTAAATCCGGACACTATGGAATTCGGGAAGGCCTATCCTATTGGCGACCGTAATTATACTTGGTATATGCATCAGGATATTCCCCGTCTGGCGGTTAGAAAAGTGGATGGTACTCCCCCAACCTATGAATTTGGAACATTGAGGGGATCCCAATTCGAAGAGACTGCTACAACAGCGATTTGGGTTTATAGCACCGAAATTAAAAAGTTGAATCCCTAAGGCTTCTTTGACCTTTTTGATCATTTTTGAGCTTTGTTTTTTTATGGGGCCCTAAGCCCAGGGGAACGCCACAGCTTTATCAGTTTTTCCGCTGTCCGTAAGAAGTTTTATAAAAAATGCTTGTCATAAAAAGTTTTTTTATGTAGGTAATATATAATAACCAAAGAAAGAATATCTAGCCTCTCCCTTAAACTGTCCATTTCCCATTTTCACATCCTTCTCGTCCTGCTTGTCCACTCTTTTCGGCTTCCGCTTGATCCTTAACCGAGAACTAAATACCCCGCACGAAAATAACGGGAAGCCGTTTTTTTGTTGCCTTTAGGTGCAAAACTTTTTTGATGCAATGAAGATTGTGCTCAGGTGGTGGAATCGGTAGACACGCACGCTTGAGGGGCGTGTACCTATGGTGTATGGGTTCGAGTCCCGTTCTGAGCACCATGGATAGTATGTCGGGGCGTAGTTCAATCTGGCAGAGCGCTTGCTTTGGGAGCAAGTTGTTGTCGGTTCGAGTCCGGCCGCCCCGACCATAAACCTTCCTAAGGACACATCAAATTTTAAAGTAGATGCGAAGCTATTGAGCAGCTTAATGTGCGCCGTCAAATACGCCATAGCTTTGCCAACTTTTCTGCCATCCCACAAAAGTAAAATTTCTTGCAAAAAACACTTGCCATAAAAAGATTTTTTGGATAGGTGCTTGTCAGATATAATAATCAAGGAAAAACTATGAATGGTACTAGTGTTGTAACGAATTGTGGGATAGCCCCCCGGAGAGAAGTATTAGTTCCAGGAGATGAAGAATCATCGGCTGCAGCGAGTTTGCATGGTTTGAGAAATAGCTTAAATCCTTGGCCATTGAGAACCGAAGAAGGGACAATCGTGCAACCGCATCTCATACCATTGAGAGACGTGGAAATTCCTGCTCCCATGGTTATTACAGTTAATCCACGGCAGGTATTGAAAGACGGGGTTAGGCGAGCGTTTTTTGGCAGAACCGACAGCATAGATGATGCGTTGTGGAATGGTGTTCGCGCCAGACTAAGGAACATGACCCTAGGGGAAGCCCGTGGGATTTGGCAAACGATAGCAAATGAAGTGGCAGTGGATTGTTTTGGAGAAGATGGTGAGATCGATGTCGTAAAGCTCAGAAGATGGATGGAGTTTCTTGGGGATGCAGAAAATTTCAGGACCGAACCATACCGTTTCATTCCCCACGCAGAGCTCATGCGTTCACAAATGCATAGGGTATGCGAATGTCTTTGGACTAACAAAAACGGTTCAAGGGACCGATTAGATGCTGCCAACGGTATCCCCGTCGGGGAACATGGACAATCAATTTTAGCCACCATGTCGAATGGCAGAGAACCACCTTTGAGGCCTGCTGAAGTCATAGTGGCATCCCTGTTCACTCCCCACAGGCAAGAGGCTTTGCCAACATGCGCGATATGTTCTCTCATCAATGCAGAAATCCGAAATCATCCGGAGCGGCTGATCAAAATGTATACGCAGATGTTAAGCAGTGACCAATTCACCTTTCCGAGTGGGTATGCAGTCCGGCAGCAACCAATTGTGGATGGTTTCATTACCATTGATTTGGCAAATGGTGGCAAAGGGAGAGA
>JAISYR010000016.1 GCA_031269795.1 Puniceicoccales bacterium | reverse complement strand
AAAATTAAGGCGTGGCGTTCTCTCTCCTCAAGGTACTTCAAAAATATTCGTTCCTTTATCTCCGCATTCCTTATTCGCTCCATCTCTCTTTTCGCTGTTTAATTTGACGACACTCCCTAGAATAGTTCCGCTATCTTTCCTTTGGGCGGAGGTAGATGTTCTTTCCCTATCTTGGAAAGTGTTTTCTCCGTCGGCATGGATCGACATTAGATAAAACAACCGGCTGAAAGAATATCTCAGCCGGTCCTCCCCTAACTAAACCGCACTTCCTAACGGTTGTGTTAAATATATGTATAAGATGTGGATCTTTTTGCAATTAAAAAATCATTTTTGATGATTTTTTAGCAAAACTCCGCTAGAATTTACATGAAAAAAGTCAATATCTGCCAGTAAATCTATGTCACGCGTCATATTCGCCCAAACATCATCCAGCCATAATAGTTCCTTTTCCGAAGTCGATAGGTAGGTATTCAACAGCAGTGAAAATATATACCACATCGGGAAAATGTTACCGTTTGGAGGGTTGATAGCTTTGTAAAACTTTTGTAATCTCCAATCCCTATTGATAAAAGTTCCCGCATTTTCGAAGACTGTCGAGGCTGGAATAACAACGGTTGCCCGTTTTGATGTTTTATTATTTTCAGTTCCTATGTAAAATATTTCCAGGTTATCTGGTAACGCGTAGGATACGCCATGGGAAAAAATTTCCTCATTGAGTGACAAAATTCTTTTACACTGCTTGGCCTGTATCTTTTGATTTAGTTCTTGCAAGTCATCGGTGATTTTTCCTTGGGTGATAATTTTATTTAAAATGGCTCCGTTAACGTTTGGTGCAGCGTCATCGGATATCAAAAAGCCGTCGGAGTCCCTTTTTTTACGCAGAAAAAATATGTTATGCACGATAGAATCCAGCAATTTCCGCAAAACAAATTGATCCTCCAGGGACATATTCCCTGAACAGACGACAGCTAATTCATTTGATAGAAAGGATTCTACTATTTGCAGAAGTGCTGCTTCCAAATGTACCTGTCGCCCATTTTGCATTATTTTGGTTAGTCTTTTGTTATTTTCGAAATATTTGTGTTCGTTCCTTGCGGAATTCGATATCCAGGCATCGTTTACGTATTTATTTTCCCGCGGTTTTATCCTAAAAATTTTGTTACCCCTATGGAGCACGTAGGTATTTATTCCCACACTGCTTTCCGTAGAAATGCTGGGAGTGCTTACTAGGCGCCATTCTGCCGGCTGGTATAGGCAATTCCTATTCACAAATGCTCCCGCGGGGCATAGATCAACAAGGTTCAAGGAATAATTACTGTCCAACTTCTTCCCGGGGTATAAATCTATTTCTCCATATCCTTTTTCATTGCGTATGAAACCTAGCAATTCTTCGTCAAGAATGTCTCGACAAAATCTGATGCACCTTTGGCAACCTATGCATTTTGTGGCATCGAAAAAAATATGCTGTCCAAATTCTTTGTATTTAATATCTTGTAGTTGTCCTTTCGCTATGCGTGAAAACCCTGAAAATTTTGCCTGGGAGGCAAACTTATGTAAAAAGCAGTACCCCACCTTGTCGCATTTTGAGCAATCAAGGGGATGGCGCAAGAGATGCAATCTAAACAGCTCGTTGCGTTTATCGACAGCCTCTTCGTATTCGGTGTCGATCTCCATACCATCCTTGGCAGTTGCAGTGCATGCAAATACCACCGAAAATTTATCGGTTGCCTTTCTTCTGGCACCAACTAGGCATAATCCGCAGTGACCTGTTTCCGTCAATGACCCATGATAGCATGGGGCTGACAATGGAATGTCGTGCCGTTGGATTATTTCAACTAACCTTTCTTCTTCCAGAGCCTTAACTCTTTTACCATTGAGAATGATATTGATCCTATTGTTATTCACCTGGTTTTAGAAAAAGTTTATTTCCGCCGATGATTTTCTCAACACATTTTTACAGAATACGCCGGTCCCCATGGAAATTGACGTTTATAAGTTGACATTTTTGTCCTGTCAATTCGAAATAAATGTAAATTGTTGGTGATAAAATGAAATTTAAAACATACTTGACTCAAAAAAATGCAGCAATATGCAAATACCCCGTCATTCAAAATGAAAGGATAAATTATGTCGTTTTGGACAGAAGGAGAATTAAATTTTGATGCTGAAAGAAGCATGAACGTGGGGGGAGTTTTATTGCCAGGCGGGCGACTTCTTATTTCCGGTGAAAAAACAAGTTTCCGTCCCAAAGGTGGGTCAAATATTTACGGATATGAAACCGATGGTAAGGGTAACATTGTAAGACATTACGTAAATGGTCAACAGGTTCCATTGGAAATCTGGGGAGTGGAAATGGTAAAAGAAAAAGGTCTTAGGGATTCAGATTTTGGGCGAAAACCATTCCATGGCATACAAAGTCTCCTTTCCCGAAAAGCCTCTCGGTTTTTAGAGGAGAAGGAAAAGTTCCCAATCCCACAATTGACAAGACAACCTTCGACCCTACCGGTCTAAAAGAAGGTCAGATGATGTCAGGGCCCTATGGTTTTGGCCACAAAAAAGCAATAGAAGAGAACAATGGAGAAGGGAAAGATAGAGGAAAAACCAAAGAGTCCTGATACTTTGGTCCCCATGGAAATTGATGTTTATAAATTGACATTTTTTGTCCTGTCAATCTGAAATAAACGTAAATTGCGGGTGATAAAATAAAATTTAAAACATGCTTGACTCGAAAAAATGCAACAATATGCAAATACCTTGTCATTCAAAATGAAAGGATAAATTATGTCGTTTTGGACAGAAGGAGAGTTAAATTTTGATGCTCAAAAAAGTATGGACATGGGGGGAATTTTATTGCCAGGCGGACAACTTCTTATTTCCGGTGAAAAAACAAGTTTCCGTCCCAAGGGTGGGTCAAATACCTACGGATATGAAACCGATGGTAAGGGCAACATTGTAAAACATTACGTAAATGGTCAACAGGTTCCATTGGAAATCTGGGGAGTGGAAATGATAAAAGAAGAAGGTCTTAGGGATTCAGATTTTGGGCGAAAACCATTCCATGGAATGAAAAGTCTCCTTGTCCGGGGAGCCTCTCGATTTTTATGGGAAGGAAAACCTTCGACTCTACCAGTACCCGCAGAAGATAGCCAAAAAAGTGAGCCTGCGGCGCAGAATAAAAAAAAGTCCAAGCGATGTCAAGCCGTATAGTTATGGCCATGAAAAAGCAAGAGGATAAATTATGTTACGTCGTATGTCTTCATTGTTCCATGTACCAGAAGAAATAAATCTTATTTTTGAAAAATATGTGGGGGAGTATGTCATATTGCCAGCCGGAGAACTTCTTGCTTCTGGCCCGAGAAGGAGTTTTCTTCCCAAGGGTGGGCAAACGGTCTATGCATATGAAATCGACGATAGGGGTAATGTTACAGGCTATTACTTAAATGGGCAACGGGTTTCCTTTGGAACCTGGAGAATAGTAATAGCAAAAGAAGAAGGTCTGAGGAATTCAAATTTTGGGCAAAAACCACTCCGGGGCATGCAAAATCTTACCACCCGAGTAGCTTCTCGGTTTTTAGAGGTAGAAAAGCCCTCGGCTTTAGTAGAGGTGAAAGAACCTTCCAGCATACTGGGAGTGGAAGAACCTCCGGTTCCATTGGAGACGGAAAAACTTTCAGCTTTAGTAGAGGTGAAAAAACCTTCCAGCATACTGGGAGTGGAAGAACCTCCGGTGCCACCAGAGACGGAAAAACTTTCAGCTCTAGTAGAGGTGAAAGAACCTTCCAGCATACTGGGAGTGGCAGAACCTCCGGTCCCACCAACCAAAAAAGTGAGCACTAGGACTAGGACACGAGGGCACAGGAAGGCCAGGTTGGTGGTTAGATCCACATGGTTATGGCCATAGAAAAGTTAAAAAGAGAGAACAGTGAAGCAGGGGGAAATATAGGGAAAACCAATGGTCTGATATACCGATATTCATAGAGATTAGTATTTGCCATTTGCCATTTTTGGCCCGTTAATGCGAGACAAACGTAAATTATAGACGATAAAATAAAATTTAAACCATACTTGACTTCTAAAAATGTGGTGATACATAATATCCTGCCGAGTACCGAGCAGGGTAGGAGGATAAGTTATGTCATATTACATGCCTTCGTCGTTTTGTACGCCAAAAGAAGTAGATCTTACTTTTACAAAATATGCGGGACATGAAGTCGCATTGCCAGCCGGACAACTTCTCGTTTCTGGTCCGAAGATAAGTTTTCTTCCCAGGGGTGGGCAGACGGTCTATGCATATGAAATCGGCGATGGGGGTAACATTGTAGACTATTACTTAAATGGGAAACAGGTTCTTCGAGAAATTTGGGAAATTGAAATGTCAAAAGAAAAGGGTCTTAGAAATTCAAATTTTGGGCAAAAACCACTCCAAGGCATGCAAAATCTTACCACCCGAGTAGCTTCTCGGTTTTTAGAAGTGAAAGCACCTTTACTCCCACTAGAGGTAAAAAAACCTTCGGTTCCACCAACTAAAAAGATAGCCAAGAGGTGAACATTACAACACACAGGAGAAAGAAGGATAGGAGGCGTCAGGGTCCTATGGTTTTCTGGCCATAGAAAAGCAAGATGGTCTGAAGCAAATGTAAATTACGGGTGATAAAATAAAGATTAAAACATACTTGACTCAAAAAAATTCGGCGATATACATGAAAAGTCATGTCGCTTTATGCAAGAGGATCTAGTTTTCCACGCGGGGAGCTTTGTTTTTTGGCAGGAAGAGTTGATTTTCGTCCCGACGGTGGGTCAGACACCTATGGATATAAAATCGACGATGAGGATAACATTGTAGGACATTACTTAAATGGCAAACAGGTTTCCTGGAAAACCTTGGAGAAGAAAATGGCAAAAGATAAAAGTCTGATGGATTTAAATCCTAGGCGGGGCCTCAATGATCGAGAAGCTTCTTTTTGGTTTTTGGGAAATCCTTCGACCAAATAAGGCAGAAGAATGTTCGACTCCACCGGCCGAAAGGATGAGTCTGCAACGCAAAACGAAAAAAGGCCGGGTGATGTTATGCAATAATTTCAGCATTTGTTTCCCATGCAAACATTCGGAACATCTTTTTAGGCAGCATAAAAAAACCTGCACGGGAAAATTTTCTTGTAGGCTTGCCAATATTAAAATTCTTCCAATGGTGTTTTTAGATGAAGATTAAAATTGGTATTGGGTATGATATCCATCGGTTAGTTACTGGACGTAAACTAATCCTTGGAGGAGTGGCGGTTGATTTCCATAAAGGTTTACTCGGCCATTCTGATGCTGATGTGCTCATACACGCGCTGGCTGATGCTCTTTTGGGGGCACTAGGATTGCCTAATATTGGCCAACTATTTCCTAATACGGAAACGTGGACCCAAGACCTGGATTCAAAAAAAATTCTAAAATATGCCCGTGGTATGATAAGTAGAATGGGCTACAAAATTTCCAATATGGATATTGTCATTATCGCCCAGGAACCCAATCTATCTCCATACCTTTATAAAATTCGTGAATCCATTGCTTCAATATTGCTGGTCGATGGGGAAGACATTGGACTAAAGGCAACAACCCACGAAGGGTTCGGAGCGACTGGGTCTGGCGAAGCCATTGCTTCCTTTGCCAGCACAATTCTCATTTCCGACAGATAGCTAAAACCGAACTTCGGTAATCTTAATTCTTTTCACCATGGGTTTTGTTATCGTTTTTTCTTTTGGCCTGAAAAAATGTTGTCTACGCGATGTCTTACTTCTTCGAGAGTGCCTTCGGCATTGATGTCATAGATTAACACGTCATCCCGTAGAATCGCCATACAAGCATTTATTGAATCTTCATAGATTTGATACCTTCGCTCCGCTGCTTCAAAGGACATGTCGGTTGGTCGCACTGTCACAACCTTTGAGCCCGATTCTTTCGCTTTTTTATTCTGTTCAATGGCTGCAGCTCCGCGCAATAGTTGCCTTTCTATGCTTGTTTGTCGCGTTACAGAAAACTTTACTACTTTGAAACCTGTCGGCACTTCATCGTGAATTTCATGTAGTTTGTATAGTAAATATTTTAAAAAATATGCCTGCACAATGGTCCTTGGAAATCCGTCTATTATAATTCCTTGGGAATTTTCAACCTTCAATAACTCATTCATGACCTGTGTGATCACAATGTCATCGCTCACAAGCTGTCCTTGCGCTTTCAAGGATTCACATTCCGGCGTGGTCAACAGGGAACTAACTTCGATGGGAGGGGTAGAAATTTCCAAAGCCCGCATAACGTTTAGGGTATTTGTCCCTTTCCCAGAACCTGGAGCTCCATTTAGAAAAACTACCTGTTTGGGGAACTTCAAATTCCTTTCTCCGAACTTTTCACATAGTTCTTGCCATAAATTATTAAACAAGGTTTTAGCCATCAATTTGCTTTGTTTTATGCTTACATGCTTTGTCTCTTTCTCCGGTGGTGAAATTTCTCCTGCTAATACACTTCTAACTACAAGTACGGCACTCAAAAGTACGAATATTTTTAATAAACTTTTCAAAACTTAAACTCCTGGGAGGAAGCTAGGACATTTTTCCATTTAATCCAGAAAATTTTTTCACCATTCATTTTTTCTCATTAAATTACAGTATTGTTTGGAATTTCCGCATTGCGTGTAATGCAAAGAATCCCATCCTTGACGTATGTTCCATTATATTCGTAGCCATCTGGCTTGCCGTAGGGTGTCAGGTATACATTGTTCCCAATTCGAGCATTTTTATCGATGATGGTATTTTTTATTATTGAATTTTCCCCAATGCCAAGAGGAATGTGGGAGCTAGCCACTTTGTTTGTGGCCATGGGACAGTCGAAATAATCCGCTCCAAACATTAGAACATTTTCAAGATATGTTCCTTTTCTTATGACCGATCTAAGTCCAATGACGCATCGGCTAAGGATGGCATCGGTTATGATACAACCATCGGATAGTAGCGTTTTTTCTATGCGACAGCTGTTGACTTTGCAAGCCGGAAGATAGCGTGCCCGCGTATAGATGGGGTTCTCGGCGTCGAAAAAATCAAACTCTGGAACCACATCTGTGAGCATGAGGTTCGTTTCAAAAAATGACCCGATGGTACCTATATCTTCCCAAAAACCATCGAATACATAGCCTCCTACATTATACCTATTGAGCATGCCAGGCAATATGTCCTTTCCGAAATCTTCTTCGTCGCCCAAAAGAACTTCCATCAGTATTTTCGATGTGAAGGCGTATATGCCCATGGAAGCGAGATAATAGTTCGTATTACTTTTATCCCTGAGGGTACTTCTAATATGTGTTGGCAATGTGCAATGTTTTACCAATTCTGGGAATTTGGGTTTTTCAACAAAGCTCCTAATGTTTAGGGATTGATCAATTTCTACTATTCCCAAGGAAGAAGTTTTGTGCTCTGGGATTGCTTTCGTCGCAATGGTTACATCTGCTTGAGAGTCATGGTGCTTTTCAATCAAATTCAGTAGATTCATTCGATATAATTGATCGCCGGAAAGGATCAAAATAATATCATCGGGATTGGTGTTGATATATTTTAAATTTTTCCTTACCGCATCGGCGGTCCCCATATACCACTGTTCTCCTTGACTATTGGTTTGTTCGGCAGAAAAAATTTCAATGGTGCTGTTCCCGAATGTATCAAACCTGTAGGTTGTTTCTATGTGCCTATGCAAAGATCGCGTATTAAATTGCGTCAAAATGTAAATTTTCGAAAGCCCAGCGTTTAGGCAATTACTTATGGGGATGTCTATCAACCTGTATTTACCAGCCAATGGGACCGCTGGTTTACAACGTGTTTTAGTTAGTGGATACAGCCTGTCCCCGCGTCCTCCTCCCAATATCACACAATAGACATTATTCCTCATCAAATACTAAGGGTGACTAATGTAAAAGAAAAGTCAATTATAAGTAATGATTTGTTAAAAAATTAGAAAGTTGAAAAATCAAGAAAAATCGTTTAATTTTGTGTCGATTTGGTTAATTTTTTATCATTGGGCTAGGATAAAAGAAAAATTTTAATACTTTCTGGTAAAAAAATTGCCCTCGAGAGATATAGTATCAAGCTGCCTTTCATCTTCGTTGTTATGAAAATTAAAACCACAAACAGTACTCCATTGGCACCTGGGATCGTTGAACGGCAGTATAAATATTGGCGCCTGCGAATAATGTATTCGTTGATTATCGGATATGCTGCATTTTACCTGGTTCGGCAAAATTTTCAAGTAGCAACTCCGCAAATGTTGACAGAATTGGGATGCACAAAAGCGGAAATCGGTTGGATATTTACTGCATTTGCACTTATCTATGGTTTTGGAAAATTTTTTGCAGGAGTGATCTGTGACAGAACAAATGCTCGATGGTTTATGCCGGTAGGACTAATTGGATCAGCCCTCTGTAGTATATTTATTGGCATGTCGAATTCCCTTTGGGTTTTTATCGTATTTTATGCCCTAAATGGAGCCTTCCAATCTGCTGGATGGCCCCCTGTTTCAAGGCTAATGACCCAATGGTACGCTCCCACCGAATTGGGAACCAAATGGGGAATCGTTAATGCATCCCACCAAATGGGTAGTGTCATTATACTTTTGGTTGGATCGGAAATATTGGAACTGCTCGGTTGGCGATACGTATTTTTCATTCCTGCAGTATTTGCACTACTGCTGTCAATATTTCTATTTGAGAGATTAAGGGACAATCCACAGTCGTTGGGACTACCTTCCATAGAGGAGAAGGAAAACCTATTCAATGATACCGGGCATAGCGACGATGAAGAAATCACTTTTAGGGAGGTTTTTTTAGAACACATCCTTCCAAACAAATCCCTGTGGTATGTGTGTATGGCTAATTTTTTCGTCTATATAATCAGAATGGGCTTTTTCAATTGGGCACCGACGTTTTTACAGGAAGCAAAAAATTCGACCGTCATGGGGGCTGCCTATGTGAATGTGATATTCGAATTGATGGGAGCTGTGGGAGGTTTTGTGGCAGGTTGGGCATCCGATAGAGTTTTTGGAGGACGGCGCAATTGCACTTCTTTTTATTTCATGATAGTTCTAATTCTTACGCTATTTATGTTCTGGTACATGCCATCCGAATCGATCTTTGTCAATACGGTATTTTTCTTCGTCATAGGATTTTTCATATATGGTCCCCAGACCCTTGCCGGTGTATCAGGAGCAGAGTTTGGATCTCGCCGTGCGGCTGCAGCAGGAACTGGACTAACGGGAACATTTGGATACTTGGGCAGTGCAGTTTCCGGATGGGGAGTTGGGAAAATTGCCGACAAGTGGGGGTGGAATGCAACCTTTATTTTCTTCGTCTTTTGTGCCGCTGCGGGTGCATTTTTCTTCATGCTAAATTGGAACAGAACCAGCCAGTGCTATAGGGTTAAAGCATAACTGCCCAATGCCATGAGATGGAAATGCGTCTGTAGCTATGATGGGACTGATTTTAACGGATGGCAAAGCCAACCGAACCATAATACGATACAGGACATTTTAGAAGAGCGGTTAAAATTTATTTTCGAATGTCCCGTACGGATACATAGCAGTGGAAGAACCGATGCCGGTGTCCATGCAAATTATCAGGTTTTTCACTTCGATGGAAATTGGACATACGGGGCTGATAAACTGCTCCGAGCGTTCAAATGTGGTATTCCGAAAACCATAGGAGTGTTTTCCGCCGAAGAGGTGGATGATACTTTCCATGCACGTTTTTCTGCCATGCGTAAACAATACCAATATCACATCCTGGAAGGTGATGCGTCACCATTTGACTATCGCTATGTTTGGAATTTGGGGAACCGACGTTTGGACGTCGAGAAAATGAACGAAGTGGCAAAAATTTTCCTTGGCGAACATGACTTTTCTCAATTTGGAGCAAAACACAGGGATAATGCCGCTGAAAATGTCGTAAAAACCATGCATGAAATGTCATTTTTTCGTAGTGGTGCGAGGATAATTTTTACGACCGAAGGTAGTGGGTATCTGTATAAAATGGTCCGCATACTGGTCGGTTGTTTTGTGCAAGTTGGCCTTGGAAATATGGATAGGAATAAGCTTGCTGCGGCCATAACTGGACAAAACAAAAACTGCACCGATTTTAGAAAAGAATGTGCCCCCAGTCGTGGACTATTCCTAAATAGGGTATACTACTAGGATGTGCTATCTCTGAAGGAGATCTCTCCCCTGTGCATTTCCCGCCATTGTACCCCATAATATGGTGGTTGTGGAACTGTCAATTTGGATGGGGAAATTTTTCCCGATATCATTCTCCGATGCTTTGAACAACACTTTGCAGTGATTTGGAGTCCATCCAAACATCGTGTCCGCACCCCGTCGGGCATGGCCTTCAACGAGTACTTCCACCGTTTTCCCCAAAAACCGTTGATGGTAACGCAGGGAAGCTTCTTGCACGCGTTGCAGGAGGATTTGATTCCTCCGCTCCTTTTCGCTTTCTTCCACATCGTCAATCAGTTCTGCCGATTTAGTCCCTTCCCGCGGACTATACTTAAAAATAAATGCCATGTTAAACTTTGCGGTATCAAACAACGAAACCGTTTCTTTGAAATCTTCTTCCGTTTCCCCGGGATATCCAACGATGATATCCGTGGATATTCCCACATTTGGCACAGCCCTACGAAGTTTTTCGACGATTGTCAAAATCTTTTCGGAGGTATATGGACGCTTCATGGCGGCTAATATGCGGTTTGATCCACTTTGAATGGGCAGATGGACGGATGGGCATAGCTTCGATAAATTTTTATGGGCCAGAATTAAATCATCGGAAAAGTTTTGGGGATGGGGGGACATGTAACGGATTCTTTCAATGCCTGGCAATCTATCCAAGCGTTCGAGCAGTTGAACGAATGGAGTTTTATCATCTAGCATTGGCATTAGCCTACCGCCGTAGTTGTTGACTATTTGTCCAAGCAACGTGATTTCCCTTATGCCATTTGCTGCTAAAAATTTTGCTTCCTCGACGATATCTTCCATGGGACGGTACTGCTCATTTCCTCGGGTTCTGGGCACAACGCAGTAGCTACAGCGCATGTTGCATCCATGCATAATTGACAAAAATGCGGTACACTTATTTTTTTCTAATTTACGGTCAAAATCGTTGGGAAGGTGCTGTTTCTTCGGATCTCCTATGTACAGGCTCCGTCTGTGGTCTTCTAAAACGTCGGCCAACTCGTGCAATCTTTTTGGGCCGATAACGAAATCAATGGCACCGTTTAATTTGAAAAGCTTTTCTCCCAGATTTTCTGCCATGCATCCCACAATTCCAATTTTAAAATTTGGATTGGTTCGCTTTCTTCGTACCAAATATCCCGCTTTCCCAAGTGCTTTAATCTCCGCCTGTTCACGCACGCTACATGTATTTAAGATCACAACATCGGCTATTTTTTCATTATCTGTAAGTTCATGTCCAGCGCATTGCAACTGCGATGAAATCATTTCACTGTCACGCTCATTCATTTGACAGCCATAGGTCTTTACGAAAATTTTTAAACTTTTCTTCACCGACGGATCTTTTTTAAACCGATACGTGAATAATGCAAGTGACAAAGATGCCATTAATGTAGATTAAAAACGGTGGAATTTGCGAAAAGATTTGTACAAATTTTTAATAATCCCTATCCCTATTCCATGGGCAAAAAAAGTACACGGCGCATGTGGACAGAAAAATTATCAACGCATGATGGCAAAACTTTTCTGAAAAATGATGCCCAAGCTCCAGGTAGTATTTCCATTTCCCGTAGATTCAAGGGTGTCGTTATGGGAATCGACGCAAGTCTTCGGGGAACAGGTGTTGCCATCGTAGACTTTAGGGAAACACAGCCCATCCTAATGTTTTCGACACGCATCACTTGCCAAGCAAAACTGTCATTTTTCCAGTGCATTGAACGAATTTTCAAAACTGTAAATGCCATCCCACAGAGTTTTAAAATTGATTATGTTGCCATTGAGCAAACGGTCTATGTGCAAAATTATAGGATTTCCCACATTCTTGGGTCCGCAAAAGGAGCGATAATTGCTGCTCTGATGAATAATAATTTACAGATTGCCGAATACGAGCCACTAAGAATCAAACAGGCGGTCCTGGGCATCGGCCGTGCTTCAAAGGAGCAAATCAGGCGCACGGTTTGCAATATTTTAGGCATGGAGCATGCAATTTCCTACGATGAGAGTGATGCCATGGCAGCTGCATTTTGCCATGCCTGGACATTCAAGGGCAGCCCCTAGGTGTCGTTTATGGGGCCTTTCTACCCCTTATGAATTCTGGACCTAGAATGAGCTTTGGCAAAAAGTTTTCAAAAAAGCTAGAGTTTTTGCCAAAAAATTATACTTTTTGCGGAGAGTGTCGAAGAAGGCTAATATAACCTTGATTGGTGTGTTTATTGTCACAGCAATGCTGCTATTTTTGGTGGCGGTATTTGTATTTTCGTCGATAAATTGGTTCGCAAAAAAAAAGACATTTTATACTTTCTTCAACACATCTCTCAATGGGCTTGAAGTGGGTGCTCCTGTGAAGTTTAAAGGTATTAAGGTTGGAGTAGTGAAATCCATAGAAATAATCTACGATGTTGGGACCGATAAAGCTGTGGCTGCTGTAATCTTCGACGTTGATGCTAATTTGTTCAAAACAGTCGGGGGTAGCAGGATGCGTGTCATGGATCATAATATGTTTTACGCTGAACAAATTGGACGCGGTTTGGCGGCCAAACTGTCGATGGAAAGCATTTTGACGGGCAAATTATTCGTGGGATTGGATTACCATAAGAATGGACAGGAAAGGTTCTCCAAAGATATTATTCTGGGTAAATATCAGCAAATGCCATCGGTCGCCACGGAACTTGATGAGTTGATGGCTAGCTTCGACGTAATACTGGGAAAGCTATCAAAGGTGGAATGGGGAAAGAGTTTTCAAGCGATAGTTTCTACGCTAGATAACCTAAGAAATGCAGTTAAAACTTTAGATTTCTCATCCATAAAAAGGGCAATGGATGCCATCTCCAGCACATTATCTTCAGATTCCAGCACAAGACAGTCCATGGATGACATTTTACAACAGTTGGTCAAAATGCTACGTGCTTTGCGAGTACTGTTGGAATACATCGAAAGAAACCCCAATGCATTAATTGTAGGAAAGGCACTATGAGATATACAAGAATGTTGCTATTTTTCTTTTCCTGTTGCCTTGTTTCCTTGGGAGCGGGATGTTCGGTTCTTACTCCCCAAAAGGACGTTTCCGAATTTTATACATTCTGCAGCCATGGTTCATCAAAACAAATGCCCAACCCTTCGGAGGCGAAATCAATAGTTATAAACCTAACGGTTGGCGAGATTCCTTCCTATGCGGACTGTCCGTATGTTGTTACGGTGTCTAGCCATGGCCGGTTGACCTTGTCGGAAATTGCCAGATGGGCAGAACCACTGCAAGATGCATGTGCTAGAGCTCTAACCCACAAATTATCCGAACTTATGTGTGACCATGTGGTCATCATCCCTTCTGCATATACCAAGGGAAATGCTTTTTTTTGCGATTTCCTCCTATCGATCGGCATTAGCGATTTTATATGTGATGAATCAGACAAGAAAGTCATTTTGAGTTGCACCTGGTCGTTATTTAACTTTACTTCCCGAAGGCAGGTGTTGGTCCACAGGTACGCAAAGTTAACCCCCTATGATGGTGACAATTACGAAGACATAGTCGCCGCCATGGAGTTTGCGCTATGTGAATTGGCTCAGGATATTGCTGCAAGGATAAAACAAATCTGTCTAGAATCAGTCCTCGAGGAGAAGGAACAAGGGAAAAAGCCGGGAGGATAGCGGCCAGAAAATAGGAAGAGGTGGTGGCCATGACATGTTGCAATGTGGTTCTTGTCTTTGAGTTTGGCAAGAGATTTAGGGAGTGTCGTCAAATTAAACAGCGAAAAGAGAGATGGAGCGAATAAGGAATGCGGAGATAAAGGAACGAATATTTTTGAAGTACCTTGAGGAGAGAGAACGCCACGCCTTAATTTT
>JAISYR010000020.1 GCA_031269795.1 Puniceicoccales bacterium | reverse complement strand
TCTCTCCCTTTGCCACCATTTGCCAAATCAATGGTAATGAAACCATCCACAATTGGTTGCTGCCGGACTGCATACCCACTCGGAAAGGTGAATTGGTCACTGCTTAACATCTGCGTATAAATTTCTATCAATCGTTCCGGGTGATTTCGGATTTCTGCGTTGAGCAGAGAATGTATCGCACATGCTGGGAATCCCAATTGCCTATGGGGAGTGAACAGGGATGCCAGTATGGCTGCGGAGGGCTTCAAGGGGGATTCCCTGCCCCGGGATATGGCAGCTAAAAGGGATTTTCTATGTTCCCCAACGGGGATACCGTTGGCAGCATCTAATCGGTCCCTTGAACCGTTTTTGTTAGTCCAAAGACATTCACACACCGTATATATCTGGGAACGCATGAGCTCTCCGATGGGAATGAAACAGTACGGTACGGTCCTGAAAGTTTCTGCATTTCCGAAAAACTCCATCCACTCTTCGAGCCTTTCGACATCCACATGGCCATTGGCATCGAAACAATTTACCGCCACCTCATTCGTAATCGTTTGCCAGATCCCACGGGCTTCCCCTGGGGTCATGTTCGCTAGTCTGACACGAACACCATTCCACGACGCATCATCTATGCCGTCGGTTCTGCCAAAAAATGCTTGTCTAATTCCGCTTTCGAATGTTGAATGCAGGTGTTTAAACCTAGAGGCACGCGCTTCCATGTCTTCCGGTGATGGAAGATATGTCAGTTTATTTTCTTCAATCAGCTTTATTAACAAGTCCGCACCTTCCGAACCACACCCAAGCAGCCTATATGCAAAAGCTACGGAACTGGTAGGTGATAAATTACTTAGAACAAGTTTTGGTGGTTCCTCAGCGACCGCTAATTGTGTTAGTAGGTTTACGCTAAATGCACCACCTCCCGCTAATGCCACGGCAAAAGCGTCGTGGTTAGTTTCTAATAAGGAAATGTCTAATAAGGCAATGTTCCGTGGAGGACTCGGATCAAAAGATAGTTTGTTCCATTCAATCAATCTTCCCAACAAACTCAAGTTGGACGGGGTTGGACTATCAAGCAATGCTTTGACTAATGCTGCAACTTGATCTTTCGGTGGTTTATGAAGATCAAGTTGTAGTAACACTTCTTCATGTAATTGGTAAAGCTTAAGGTTTGGAAATATGCCTTCTTCAACCCAGTTCCTTAAACATTTTGCACTGAATTCACTTCCATGAGTAAATATTTCTGCAAAATCTTGGGATTCTTCTTCTGTGAAATCCCCTGAACCTTTGTTTTTCACAATCAAAAACTTTAAATACTCTGCACCTTCCGAACCGCACAGGAGCAGTTGCTTCATAAGACTATCTCCAGCAAGTAATTGCTTTATAAGATTATTTCTATCTGCGAAGAAAGTACTTGGGTCAAGGTTTGATAGGTTGAGCTTTTCAACCAAAAGCATTAAACACTCTGCACCGGCCGGACCACACCTAAGAAGCATCTTTACAAGAGCTTTGGGTTCGTCAGGTGGTAATGTACGCAGATCAAGGTTTGGTAAGCTGCCTTGTTCAATCAAAAACTTTAAATACCCTGCACCGGCCGAACCACACTTAAGAAGCATCTTTACAAAAGCTTTGGATGGTTTAGGTGATAATTTACTCGGATCAAAGTTTGATAATCTGCGTTGTTCAATCAAAAACCTTGCACACTCTGCACCTTCCGAACCACACTTAAGCAGATTATTCACAAAAACTACGGAACTGGTAGGTGGTAATTTACTCAGATCAAGGTGTGGTAATCTGCCTTGTTCAATCAAAAACTTTAAATACCCTGCACCTTCCGGGCCGCATCCAAGAAGCATATTTGCAAAAGCTTGGGATTCTTCAGCTGTAAGACCACTGAAATCGGGATTTTCCAGTCTGCGTTGTGCAATCAAGGTTTTCAAATATTCTAAGCGGAACGCTCCGCACATACGTAACTTTTTTACAAAATCTTTGTATTTGTCAGCTGTAAGATCATTAAAATGATAATTTTTTAGTTTGTGTTGTGTTATCAAGATTTTTAAACACACTGCACCTATCGCACCGTACCCAAGAAGCTTATCTGCACGATCTTGGGATTGTGCAGGTGTAAGATCATTAAAATGATAATTCTTTAGTTTATTGTTTAAAATCAAGGTATTTAAAAGTTTTATACCTTTCGGGCCGTACCCAAGAAACTGATCTCCCAAAGCTTTGGATTGTGCATTTGTAAGATCATTAAAATGATAATTTTTTAGTTTATTGCTTAAAATCAAGGTATTTAAAAGTTCTATACCTGCCTTACCGTACTTACGAAAAAGCATATCTGCAAAATTTTTGGATTGTGCATATGTAAGATCATTAAAATGATAATTTTTTAATTTATCGTTTAAAATCAAGGTATCTAAAAGTTCTATACCTTCCGGGCCGTACCCAAGAAGCATAATTGCAAAATCTTGGGATTCTTTAGGTGGTAAATCATTTAAATGATAATTTTTTAGTTTATTGGTTAAAATCAAGGTATTTAAAAGTTTTATACCTCCTGGGCCGTACCCAAAAAGCTGATCTGCAAAAGCTTGGGATTCTTCAGGTGATAATTCTGCTAGGGGAGCTACTAATTCCTCCAAATTCTTCGCAGCTGCCTCTCTATCTGGAAGTGCCCTAAAATCTACGTCACTTGGAGCTTGTCTACTTTCTCTATTAGACTTTACCTGGATCAGTATATCCCCTATTGTTTTAAAAATACTTTCCCCATCTCTTAAACCATTTCTTAAAAAAACTTCCATTTGATATAAGAGCGTATGAAAAAGTTGAAAAATGACAATTTTTTTCGTAAGAAATTTTACACTTTTTTGTTTTTTCTTTTTTTACGCTTTATGTGGTAGCCTCAGCGGTTGACAGGCACACAAAAGAGAATATCTGATCGTGCAGCTAGGAGAGAAGATCTTATAAAAAGAGTGATACGGTATGCCGAGAAGCACACTGGGAAGGAAACGAGCAAAATACCTACAATTGATACATGGACCGACCCACATGGAGAAAGCTGCCGGAGCAGAACAAGGATCGGAGGGAAAACGCCACCACCCATGGAGGCAAAGAAACTAAATACAACCACTTCCAAGAGGTATATGGGAAAACACCTTTTCTCCTATTGGCAAACGTCCGAACACCTACGCGAACCAAAAGATAAAAAAAACATCCTCTTCCCAAAAAAGGAGAACCACAAACGAAGAAAAAGCCACACACACCACCTCACACCGGGGAAGGCAACTTTCCAACTTTCCCCTTGTCCTTTCCTAAAAGAGAAATACATTGGCCCTATTGGATTAGTCTAGAGGTACAGGGGCTATGGCCTCCAACCTGGCTGCCTTCGATGATAAATAATTGTGTAACCTATAACTATAAGCATGCGGAACGATTTTCCCCTCTACCGTAGATTTAAATTCGGCAACAAACAATAAATCTGCTCTTTCCTTATCAACACTCAGCAAACGTGTACCTTCTGGATGAATAAGATGTAAAGTATTTAATACTATAACCAATGATTCCGGTACTTTAGACAATTGTCCGGACTTTTCCAGCGCAGGCAACAACACATCATGGCAAAAACCTACCTCACAGTTATACCTCGGGGAAAAACTATCCAGTTTTTCTGTCACTTCTTCATATTGCACAACCCTCGGATCTTCTACAAATCCTTCTATCCATTGTAACATTGGTTTGAGAGCACGACTATTATACTGCTCCCCATAACTTCTAATCTCTCTTGGATCCGTCTGAGGCAAACCCCGCCCGTATATCCTGTCGAATTCAGCGGATTCCTCTGGCGTAACATCTCTTGTTATTACAACTCCCCCCGCATAGGCCGGCTTAAACTTAGGGAGATCATTAACTTTTTCCATAGTGAATGAAAGGTTGGATTTTTTTGCTCAACAGTCAAGCCTTTTTTGAAAGGCTTAAAAAAACCTCCCAAGAGAGAAGAAGAAATATTTATCCTCCCCAGATCTTCCCATGGCAGGTGAAGATAGCATGGTTGTTTAGTGATATTTTTGGCAAAAGCTTTTAGTTTTAATGGCATGGGCAACTCTAATCATTCCCATAGACCATCGAGTATTCCGTATTTTCCATATTTTGCACTTCTGTGTTTTACGCCATATAATTCTGCTTCTCCATTTATCTATCATTTATTTGGCGATAGCCTGCCAACAGTTTGTAGGATTTTTGAATCATCGGTTGACGTTTAACAAAAATTCTGTGTTTGTTTTGGTTTTTCTAATACGCTGGATTAGCATCTCCATTGCATCGGTCGGAGAAATCCCTTTTACGGCACGCCGCAGGGCATAAACTTTTTCCATTTCCTCGGGGTGGTAAAGCAATTCCTCTTTCCTCGTTCCACTTTTTTCGATGTTTAATGCCGGGAACATTCGCTTATCGACAAGGCTTCGGTCGAGGTGCAATTCCATGTTTCCCGTCCCCTTAAATTCTTCAAAAATTACTTCATCCATGCGGCTTCCCGTTTCCACAAGTGCGGTTGCTAAAATTGTCAAACTTCCTCCGCCCTCAATATTTCTTGCGGCGCCAAAAAACTTTTTTGGTGACTGAAGAGCGTTGGCATCGACCCCCCCAGATAGCAATTTGCCACTGCTGGGTTGTTCCGTATTGTGAGCCCGTGCAAGCCGCGTAATCGAATCAAGCAATATGACCACATGTTTCCCCGCTTCCACTTGCCTACGGGCCTTGTCAATTACCATGTCGGCTGCATGCACATGATTGTCCGTGGATTCATCAAATGTCGAACTGATGATCTCAGCATTGGCGACCTGCCTGCGAAAATCCGTAACTTCCTCCGGCCTTTCATCGATTAGTAGTATTATTAGTTTAACATCGGGACGATTTTTTGCAATGGCATTGGCTATCCCCTGTAACAGAACGGTTTTCCCCGTTCTCGGAGGGGCAACAATTAACCCACGCTGCCCAAGGCCAATGGGGGTCAAAATATCGATAATGCGCATGGAAACGTTGTCCCATTTTGTATCGCCCGTACATTCTAAAAATAGCCTCTCCGTGGGATAGAACGGAACTAAATCCTTGAATTTCGGCAGATTGCCCACCCGAGTTGGATCACAGTCTATTACACTACTAATTTTTAACAGGAATGGACAGGTAGAATTTTGGGCAGGTGGGTGCAAGTAAACCACCATGTCCTGGCCGCGACGTAGTCCATATTTCTGTATCAAAAACTTTGGAATAAACGCACTCTGTGGACGAATTCTATAATTATCGTTGGCATATACCAGCAAGCCGTCCCCACCTTCAATGGTTTCCAATGCTCCCCTAGCAATGATGGGTATTTTTTCTTCAAACTTTTTCACCATCAGGGCTTCCAAAAGCTTGTGGTTACTTTTACTGCTTTCTTCTGCCACACCGTCATAGTCCGAAATATTTTTTGCTGACAACGTTGCCCGAGCCTCATAGGCCTCATTAAAATCAAAGGGAGAAGCATCAAAATTGATATTTTCATCGGCAAAATTTGCCAGCGCATCGAATGAACTCAGGCACCCCATTTCTTTAATTAATCCACTCGACAGCTGGCCAATTTTTACCGTCTTAGCAAACCGCTGCCGATTTTGGCCACTATTTTGCTGGTGTTTAAAATTTTGACCATTGTTTCCGTGATTGTTTTTACCATTATCCCTACCAGGACGTCCTCCATTGTTCTGGGGCCGATTTCCATTATTGCGAGATCTGTCATTACCATTGCGATGGTTTTGTTGCCTCTGAGGGGACATCCGTGTTACATTTGACAGTGATTGTTCTTCCACCTGTGTGGAAAATTTTCGCCCTTCAACGTTTCTCCTTTCAAAATTGTCCACGGGCACAGGAGATAGGTCATCTCCTATTATGGTATTTGAATGTCTAGGAGCCCAAACAGCACTGGAGGTGCCATAGTTATTCGCATCATGGGGGATTCTGGAGTCATTGCCATCGTCCAAGTCGGTAGAAAATCTTTCGGGGACATGATCATCTTCGCCATTAGGGCCAGTTGATTCGACGTTTTGGGAAGTATTTTGGTTGTGTTTAGTTGATTTGGCAGATGGTTTCCGCCTATTTTTTTTCACTTCATAGTCATTATCGTTAGTAAGTTCCGTATCCATAAAAATTTAAATTTTTACAATTAAAGCAAGCCATGCATTAAAAATTACGAGCACTTTTGTATCCCAAAAATGCACCAATCCTTGTTCTAGCAAATGTGAATATGCACGAGGATGGTACTCATCCTTGCATAGTTGTGTGGTATTGTCGAGCATTTTTTAAAAAATTTAGGAATTCCAGGGCCATAAAAATCTTGCTTTTCTTTACCGGAAATATTCTTCTGTGCTTACCATGTACGCTGGGTGTAAACAGTATGATTTTGATCAGATAGAATTATTTTGGCAAGAATTTTGGGATAAAAGCAAAACATTTTCCGTACAAGAAGACCCTTCCAAAGAAAAATACTATGTTTTGGATATGTTTCCCTATCCATCGGGGGCGGGTTTGCACATTGGCCATCCCGAGGGGTACACTGCATCCGATATTTTGGCGAGATACAAGCATGCAAAAGGGTATAATGTATTACATCCAATGGGTTGGGATGCGTTTGGACTTCCGGCGGAACAGCATGCAATTAAAACGGGAATTAACCCTGCCACTAACACTGCCAACAATGTGTCAGTCTTCAAAAAGCAAATGAAGCGTATCGGATTTGCGATCGACTGGGAAAGGGAAATTAATACCACCGACCCCGATTATTTTAAGTGGACCCAGTGGATATTTTTACAGCTCTTTAAGCACGGACTGGCCTACGTGGATGAATGTCCCGTTTGGTGGTGCGAGGGATTAAAGTCGGTCCTAGCCAATGAAGAAGTCATTGGCGGACGGTCCGAGCGAGGAAATTTCCCGGTTATTAGAAAAAATCTATGCCAGTGGGTTCTAAGAATAACACGCTACGCCGATAAATTACTCGAAGGGTTGTCAAATGTCGACTGGCCAGATTCGACCAAACGTCAGCAGATAGCTTGGATAGGGAAATCGGAAGGAGCAAATATTTTTTTTAAAATCGACGGCTATGGCGAAGAAATTTGCGCATATACCACCCGTCCGGACACCATTTTCGGGGTAACCTTTCTAGTCCTTGCTCCGGAACACCCGCTCGTTGAAAAAATTGTTACTCCAAAATTTAAGGAGAGCGTAAAAAAATATGCTGAAATCAGTCAAAAGAAGAGTGACTTGGAACGGACGGATCTGGCAAAAACAAAAACGGGGGTGCAAACGGGGGCCTATGCCATAAACCCTGCCAATGGTAAAAGGATAGAAATTTGGATAGCCGATTACGTGTTGGCCAGCTATGGAAGCGGTGCCATTATGGCGGTCCCTGGCCATGATAAACGGGACCATGACTTTGCGTCCAAATACGGCATTGCAATCACTCAAGTGATCGACGATGCTTCTGGAGATAATCAATTGCCATATGTGGGCGATGGAGTTTTGATAAATTCTGGTAGGTTTAATGGACTCCCGTCCGAAGAAGCTAGGGGAAAAATCACATCCTGGCTACGGGAAACCAAACGGGCTGATTTTGCACAAAACTACAAACTGCGAGATTGGCTATTTTCTCGCCAAAGGTATTGGGGAGAACCCATTCCAATAATCTGGATCAAAGAAAATGATTACAGAGCAGCGGTTGCCAATGATAAATTTTATTTCAAAGAATTTTTACCGAGTGAGCCCATTTCCAATGGCAAGGATGGGATAACATATTGTGCCTTGCCGCTTTGCACGGCCCATTTGCCGTTAACTTTGCCGCCAACCGATAGTTATTTACCTTCCGGTGATGGGGAAAGTCCACTTGCCAAAATACCCTCTTGGCTGGACGTTTATGTAAACATCGAAACGGGTCAGATTATTCCCGCGGATAGTTTCAGTGGGAAGGACAAAAATTCCTCCTGGGTTCTAGGTCGTCGAGAAACAAATACCATGCCGCAATGGGCGGGATCCTGTTGGTATTATTTGAGATACCTGTCGCCGCACTGTGAAACCGCCATTGTCGATCCAAAGGCAATAGATTATTGGCAAACGCCGGATTTTTATATAGGGGGAGCGGAGCATGCGGTTTTACATCTCCTATATGCCAGATTCTGGCATAGATTTCTATTTGACATAGGGGTCATCGAGACGGGGGAAGAACCATTTAGGAAACTGTTTCACCAGGGCATCATCCTCGGTGAGGATGGAACAAAAATGTCCAAAAGCCGGGGAAATGTTATCAATCCCGACGATGTCGTGAGGCGCTATGGCGCAGATGCTCTGAGGTTATATGAGATGTTTCTTGGCCCACTAGATATGATGAAGCCATGGAGCACAAAGGGCATGGAAGGTGTTTCTCGGTTTTTGAAAAAAATTTGGAGCGAATACGTAGACAGGGATGGCAATACCAAAAGTTTTCATGACAATTTATCCGACGAATGCCAGAGGATTGTCAATGAAACCATTAAAAAGGTTGGAAACGACATCGAAGGGCTAAAGTTCAACACGGCAATTTCCCAGATGATGATATGTTTAAATTCCATACAAAAAGCTGGAGGATTCGATAATGTCTCCGCTGGGAATTTCCTAAAAATTTTAGCACCTTTCGCTCCCCATATTTCCGAAGAATTATGGGCAAGGCTTGGGAATAACGGGAGTATCTACGACGCCCCTTGGCCGGAGTATGATGATTCAAAAATCGTAGCAACCTCCCACAAGATTATTGTTCAAGTTAATGGAAAGATGCGGGCGGAACTTATCATAAATGATGTAAATATGTCGGAAGATGCCATTTTTGAACTCGCCATAAGCATCGGGAATGTTAGAAAATACGTCGCCGATAAAAAAATGCTTAAAAAGGTTTACGCCAAGGGAACAGTTGTTAACTTTGTCGTTGAATAATTTTGCTGTGAACCTTTTTGGAAAATATGTTTTTAGGGAAACTTTTATCGTTTGTTGTACGGCGACCGGTTTATTCGTCGGCATATTGCTCGTAGCAAATGCCATGCGGGATGTTGTGGAGTGGATCATGATGAGACGACTAATGTGCCGGGAAGCTTTTCAGTTGCTAGGCATACTTGTACCGTCTGTCATTTCATATGCTCTCCCGCTTGGCATGATGGCAGGGATATTGGTCGTAGTAGGGCGGATGTCGTCTCAAAACGAAATACTTGCCATGAAAAGCATCGGAATGAGCCTGTGGGAAATTACGCGGCCAATGTTCTTCTTGGCACTATCATTGACCCTGTTCGCCGGGTACATCAACCTATACTATGCCCCTGATTCCGTCAGCAGATATAGGCAATTTTTTAAGGATATTGTACGGGAAAAGCCAATGCGGTTCATTACTCCGAAGATATTTAATGACTATTTCCCAGGGTATGCGATATATGTCGACGACCTATCAAACGGCAACTTTAGTGGCATGAAAATTTGGAAGTTTGACGAAAGAAATTTGTTGGATTCCTATATTTCCGCCAAGAGTGGCCAGATAATATTTGAGGAGTTATCGGGTACATTTCTGCTAAAACTAAACGATGGGAACATAGAAAAATTCGACATCCATGATTCTGCAACTGATATTCAAAGAGTTCCGAAAATTATTTTCTTTCAAAATATAACGATTAACTTGCCGGCGAAAGAGTTCCTTGAGGCTCCGATTCATGTCTCGAAAAAATTTCATCGAATGACGCTGAGTGAACTATTGGCTGCTAAAAAAAGTTTGAATTTCAAGAAAGATACGATTTCCTATGAGAGCGTTCGCCATCAAAAAACACTTATAAATATGCAGATTAGTATTAACCTTGCGAATGCGTTTGGCATGTTGGCAATGACCATAGTAGCCATTCCTCTTGGAATGAAAGTTCACCGTAGGGATACCGCATTAAATATTGGCATGGCAATATGCTTGTGTATAGGATATTACTTCGTCATGGCAATGTTCTCTTTATTTGGGGATTATCCCCGCCTGCGACCTGATATTTTGGTCTGGCTACCTAATGTAACATTGGTAGGATTGGGCCTTCCCTTATTCCATCGTGTATCCCAGCATTAATCGTCATGGCAACGGTAAATTTAGAAAAAATACAAATGAAAAATGTGGTCGTCGGGTTTGATGGTTTCGTCGACACAATAGCTCAAGCCGTTGACGTGCGTGACGGTGAAAAATTTACAAGAATTGAGACAATTTCCGACTTTGGCAAAAGAATAATGTCCGCCGCCGGGAAAAGTTCCAATATCGAGCTCGTTCCACAAAAAAAATTGATGGGAGGCAATGGCCCCCTGTTGGCAGAAACATTATGTAAGTTGGGAGCCAACGTTAAATATATCGGTGCACTCGGGGATTGTGCGAATAATATTTTTCAAGATTTTGCCAGTAGAACGTCGGCGATCTCAACGGGAGACTATGGCGAAACCCGAGCGATAGAATTTTCCGATGGTAAAATTCTATTCGGGGAAATGTTATCGCTGTCCCAAACGACGGTCCATAGTGTTTTGGCAAAAATATCCCCCAAAGACCTAGTCTCTATCATCGATTCGAGCGATGCCTTCGCCATGGTAAATTGGACAATGATGCAGCACATGACGAGCATTGCCCAGTTTTTTGTCGCAGAAATTTTGCCGCAATGTACAAAAAATGGTAGGTTATTTTTCTTCGATTTGGCTGATCCAGAAAAAAGAAAACAACCTGAACTTGTGGAATTTTTACACGTAATTAGTTCCTACCAAAAATTTGGGAGATCCGTCCTGGGCTTGAATGTCCGGGAGGCACAGCAGGTATTACATGCCCTTGGACAAGATTTTCCACTTGATGAAAGGGAAGATCGCATGGAAGAAGCTGCCAGATTGTTACGCAAAGCTTTGAAAATTGAAGTGGTGTTTATCCACGGCGTTAAAGTTTCTTCCGCTGCTACGGACAAGCAATCGGCAATCGCAAACAAGTATTTCGTAAAAGATCCGAAGATTTTAACCGGTGCAGGTGACCGATATAATGCGGGCTTTTTAGCATCGTATTTGTGCAATAATGATGTAAATTTTGCCATAAATTTTGCGGCAGCGACATCGGCATTTTACGTAAAAAACATGGTTTCACCAACCTTGGACGATGTGGAAATTTTAGCAATATGAATGGGATATTCGTTACGTTTGAAGGAATTGAGGGCTGCGGGAAAAGCACCCAACTAAACATGCTGGCAAATTGGTTGCGCACCAATGGGAAAGACATCATCGTGACCCGCGAGCCTGGAGGAACAGGTCTCGGAGAAAAAATTCGTAACCTTCTCCTAGGTGGTAGCAAAGGTGATGTTTTTTCCATACGGGCGGAAATATTGCTGTTCGAAGCTAGTAGGGCACAACATGTGGATGAAAAAATTTTGCCAGCCATAAAATCTGGGAAAATTGTCCTATGCGATAGATTTTTTGATTCGACCGTGGTTTATCAGGGTGTCGCACGGGCAATCGATCCATATGCCGTGCAATTTTTAAACGAGTTCGCCCTGGCCGGATGTGTTCCCGATATGACAATTTTCCCAAATATAAGCGTCGCAGAAAGCTTTAGACGCATTGCCCTAGAAGATGGTTCCCGCGACAGAATTGAGCAGGAAGATGAAAGTTTCTTTGAAAAGATTCGCAATGGTTATTTGAGGTTGGCCAAAGGAAATGCCAGATTTTTTACGGTGGATGGCACCGATGATATGGAAATAATCCATGAAAAAATAAGGAATGAATTTGCAAAAAGATTTTTTAAAAATTAAAGACCAGCAGGGGTTCACTTCGTTGCTAGAATCCTATGAAAATGGCAATTTGCCCAATTCGAACCTTCTGGTTTGTAAAGACATTGAGGTTTGCAATGGGGTAGCCGCACTCCTTGCCGCAAAAGTTCTTCGGCGGGAAAATCCTGCAACCTGCGTAGATTTTCTACGGGTTTGGCCGGTTGGAGCGATGATGCAGATTTCCGTCGACCAAATTCGGGAACTGTGCTCGACGATTTACCTGTCTCCAAAGGTCTCTGAGAAGAAATTTGTTGTGATTTATGACGCCGGAAAAATGCACGGTGCAGCGGCAAATGCATTTCTAAAAACCCTTGAAGAGCCTCCTGCCGATACGATAATTTTCCTAACAACGTCGAGGTTACATACCATTTTACCGACCATCGTCGGCCGGTGTTCAGTTACCCGATTGTCCTCCGACGGCGAATTTTTCGGGAACAAGGAAATGCAAATTTGGCTGGCGAGCTATTCGGCATGGTTATCGTCGCTATTCGACACAAATTGTGAGAAAAAAACCAATGCCATCATGCAGATGTATTCACTGCTGACACAACTCGAAGTTCTGTTGGCTAACCTTCTTGAAGAACCGGTGACTGATAATCCTTCGGGTGAACAGGTGAACAAACAAGGGATTTACGGATTGCTCCTTACGCAAATTGAAAATGAGACGGCAAATTTTTTTAGAAATAGGTTGGAATACGTAAAAATTTTTCCAAAAATTATTTCAAATCTAGAGGGTAAAGCATATCTCATTGCACTAAATGTAAATTTTATGTCGTGCATTGAGACCTTTTTGATAGAAATTTTTCAAATGGTTGTTAAATTCCCCTAGCGAGTTCAAATTTTAAAAGGAAGTTTTATGGAAGCAATTTTATCGCGGCATAGCGTAAGAGATTTTAAACCCGGCGAAATTTCTACGGACACCCTAAAGAAATTAGTCCATGCGGGAATGTCAGCACCGTCGGCCATGCATTCTGCCCCAGGACACTTTGTAGTTGTCACTGAACGGGAAAAACTGGATGGTGTGGCAAAGATTCATCCCTATGCGAACATGTCACTGCAAGCGTCCGCCGGAATCCTTGTCTGCGGTGAGCCCGGGAAAGAAATTCTCAAGGAATTTTTCGATCAAAACTGTGCAGCCATTGCTGAAAATATTTTAATTGCCGTCAGCGATCTCGGCCTTGGAGCTGTCTGGGTCGGACTGTATCCAAACAAATCCCACATCGAAAATTTTAGGAACTATTTCCAACTGCCAGCACATATTGTTCCGTTTACGTGGATTCCAATAGGCCACCTGAAGAGCCCGGCAAAACCCGACAATCGCCTTGACTCGTCGAGGATCCATTATAACGTATGGTGATGGAAGAAGGAATGTATGAAAATATCGAAAGATCTTGAAAAACTGATAATTGAACAGGTTCGGAATGAATTTGAATCCGCCTACATATACCTGGGGATGGCAGCTGCGATGGGAGCAATGTCCTTCGTGGGTATTGCCGAATGGATGCGTAGGCAAGCAAAGGAAGAAATCGAGCACGGCATGAAATTCTATGACTATTTGGTTTCCCGTGGTGTAAAAGTTGAATTGTTGCCGATTACCCAAGCTTCTACGGACTATAAATCCCCACTAAATGCCTTCGAGGTTGCCCTTAATCACGAAAGGAAGGTTACCGGGTTAATTCACAAAATGTATGACCTGGCCGTTTCACTGAAAGATTATGAATCCCAGAACATGCTAAATTGGTTCATAACGGAACAGATCGAAGAAGAAAGCCAAACTCAACACTTTGTCGACCGTTTAAAATTCGCCGGAGGTGATGCTTGCGCCGTTCTTCGCATCGACAAGGAAGCCGGAAAGGTGAAAAGTTAAGGGCTGATTTTTCTACGGACTATTTTTAGGAATGGGAGTTTCCAATGATTGGCATTTATGTGCCATAGTATGTGTCGATTTTTATCTCTCCTAGAAAAGTTTCATCGTGGGAAACAACCATCATGGCGCCCGGATATTCACGCAGTATTTGAATGATATGGTCACACGTTTCCAAATCTAAATTGTTGGTAATTTCGTCTAAAATGAGAAGCTTGGGCGGGTGAGCTGCAATTTGAGCCAGGGAAAGGCGTGCCCTTTCCCCTCCCGATAAATCTTTAACGGCTTCCGATATTTCTTCATTTTTTCGAAAAAGGAAATCGTTTAGATGACGACGGATTTCAGCATGGCTCCATTCCGGCGCAACCTCGGATATTATTTTCAATGCTGATTTATCGGGAGAAAGAGTTTCATAGTGCTGATCCAATATGCCGATATCCTTCGCCGGTGGAGTATTCCAATGCCCTGCTTTTATGACCTTCGGGTCGTTCAATATCCCTCTAATTAGCGTAGTTTTCCCACTGCCATTTCTGCCAGTAAGTGCGACGCGTTCCGAGGAATGAACGGATAAATTAATATTGTTCCAAATGAATGTATTGCCATATCCAATGGCTCCACCGCAAATTGACATGATCATTCCTTGTGCAACTTTTTGAGCCGACAGATTAAACTTAGGAACGATTACCTTGGGTAGGTGGATTTGCTCCAATTGACCAAGCAAATCTTGTTTTTTCTTGCCAATTGCTTTTTGCTTGCTTCCCTGTGAGACTTCAGCCCTCATGGCCTTTAAATTGCCGACGGATTTCATCCACCTCCGATTGGCTACCTTCTTTTGTCCAGCAGCTTTACTCTTAGCAACCCTTTCCTGTTCCTTCATTAAACTTTTATGGGCATCCTGTTCTTGGCTCCTAAGAAGATCCACCTGATGGATTAGAGACCGATATTTGGTTTGTAATTCTTGCATGTAATCGTCATATTTGCCACGAAAAACCGTAACCTTGCCATTGTCTATGTGCCATAAAATGTGTACACAATTTCTTAAAATTTCTCTATCGTGGGTTACTATTATTAACGTCCCGTCATAGGACATTAGCTTTCTTAGAAGTCCAGATCGATTGTGCCTATCCAGATGATTCGTTGGCTCATCGAGCAGCATCAAATCTGGGTTACTGCCAAAGGCGACGGAAAGGGCCCTATTAAATTTTTCACCCCCGCTATAAGTGTCAAAATCTGTAATTATTTGCGGAATATATGCAGCCGCAATGTTTGTATCCATTTGTGCAATTGCTTTTATAAGTGAAGACTTTCCACTACCGTTACGACCGATAATGGCAATGCGATCACCTTGTGAAATAGATGCTGAAAAATTGTCAAAACAGACTTTGTGAGGAAAAGACAGGCTAAAATTTCGAATGTGCAACAAATTTGCCATTTTTCTTTTGTCTAACCAGTATTCTTTCTTTGGGACCCGGCAAGATAATTCAATGGAACACGTAGACGTACATAACATTGGGAGGTTGCCTAATTTTTTTAGTGTTTGAAGCTTGCAATGTCTTCATGGATCTATTAGCGGTCGCCTCATTTGAATAAGTGGAAATGTTATACTTTCTCAATGTAAAAAGTAGTGTAAAGTTTTTGTATGAAATTTTCTTGGGAAGGTTATAAAAGAAAACAGGGTAAAATTTTAGAATGGATGGTATAGCACAGCAAACAGGTACGCCGGATGAACCCAAGGGTATGGAGTTGCTAGTACAAATAGTTAAAAATTTACGAAAGACAGCCAAAGAAACCCAAGAATCAAAAACAACGGCCGTATGTGTAAATGGAAGAATTTGTAACATAACAGCTGTATATAACGCAGGGCAGAAAATTGAAATTACGGCTGAATACATTTATACCCCACTAGGGTCGCGGATATGTCAACAGGTAGCGAATTTCACATATGGTAAGAGCACTGTTAGTGACAATCTCACAATGATGGTTCATCAAATCGATGAAACTGATCAAACAAATGCTCGTACTAAAGCTGGTAAAATTACTGAATTTACTGCGGTTTTGGATAAATATGTTTCCAACGGAATAGATATAGCTGATCTACCAACCCTCACGCCCGAAATTAAAAAAGTCTTGGATGATGTACAAGCTTTTGTGCAAAAAAGTGATTTATCATCGGACGAAATGTCGACGCTAAAAGCCGCATTGGTTGGCTTCGGCAGCAATGAGAAACTAATACGATTCTCAGATGAATCTTTGTCAATAAATGAAAATTATTATGACTACAATTGCCTTGGGATTGCCCTCCAGATTGAAGCCATTGAGATGTTACTTGATGCCAAAGAAAAAGGTTGTGTGGGGCTGGAAAGAAATGGCCAGCCTCAAACGTTGGGCCAGGGGAGATATAATGTCGTTCAGCTTGCATACGCCAAAAAAAATAAGGAAGGACCGATAGTATTAAAGCCATGCGATCTATCCAAGCAGAGACAAGATGCTTCGACATTTGCACACGCTGCCCAGTCGATGCAACTACTCATCGGACCTGCATGCGGATCCTACGGGCGAAACAGAGCGACTTCTAGGCTGCAGGACATGTTTTGCAATATTGGCAAAAAAAATGGCATAAATGTTCCATGCGTGATGGCCAGTGTTTTTGCAGCTGAAATATATGGTGTTCCTTGCATTGCCATGGAAAGGCTGGACGGCCCCCTCCTTGGGCAAGCTTTATGTGCAGGAGAAATTCCGTGTGATAATAGCTTCACATGTCGAGCAACCTGGATACAAGTCCAGGATATACTGACGGGGCAAATAGATAGACATCCTAACAATGTAATACAAACAAAGGATGGTCTCGTTGCCATCGACCATGACTTATCCTTCCTAACGTGTCCTCCACGAAGTTTTGCCAGTATAATTCCAGAAGTTATTGTAATGCCTACGGACAGGATCGAAGATGGTCATCCCGTGGAAACCGCTGTCGATGGTGTAAAGACGAGCAGCTACTGCATGCCGCCCGTTATAGATAGTGAAATGTATACCGTAATAATGGGCATTGACCTAAATGAATTAGGGGAAATGTATCGAGAATGTAACTTGACGAGATTGCAAATCAAAACGGCTATGGCAAGAGCACAAGCTCTTAAAAAAAAGGTGGAAGAATTAAAAAATAAGCAATTGGTAATAGAGCCTAATGAATGGGCACAATCGGAGCAAGTAAAGACCCATTGTAATGCGCGTAATTTTTATGCCAAATGGTATCTTAGTTTTCGCCATAGGGCCATGGAACAACAAAGGATAGATAGGGAGCAAGAAGAAGGACCATTTAGTTCTCGCTGAAGGGGGACAAAAAAAGTAGACAAAAGGGAGCGAAAAGAATAGATGGGCATGGCAACAATGAAATAGTGACAAAGTATGGTCCAGTTGCCATCGACCACGACCTATCGTTCCCAACACTTTTTTCACGAAGTTTTGCCGATACAATTAAATTGGATGCGGGTAGAGTGAAAAATGGTCGTCATGTGCAAAACGCCGTCGACGGTATGACGCCGAACGGCTACTGTATGCTCCCTGTCATGGACGAAGACACCTACGCATTGACAATGGCTGTAGACTTAGATGACCTTTTAGTTCTTCGCAAAAAATATAGAAAGAAGGGAGAACGAAGGAAATTACGATCCAATGATTACGAAAAAAGTGCTGGAAAAGCGCCGCTTCCGGTCAGACTGGCGGGATAGACGGGGCTCGAACCCGCGACCTCCAACGTGACAGGCTGGCGTTCTAAACCAACTGAACTACTACCCCGCTAATGGTTCTGCTGATACTAATATCGGCACTGTCAGCAAGCTATTGTCAGCAATTGGCCTGTCAATATCAAATGTTGCGATTTTCAAACCCGTGGGCCCAAGAAATGCCCAAGGCCAAAGGCTGTTTGTCATTCTTTGTCAAAACGTCTATCTTTTTCAGCAAATTCGAGGTTAATGGTGCAACCTGTAAAATCGAAATGCTTTCGCAGTGCATTTAATAAATACTTTTTGTAGTTATCATTTAATAGGGATGTTCGATTGCAAAAACATTTGAACACAAAGGGCATATTGCTGGTTTGCACGGCATAATATATGCGAAATGGGCGGCCGCTGGAAGTGGATGGAAGGCGCCTGTCGAAAGCTTTTTGAATCACACGATTCAGCTCACCGGTCCCAATTTTGTAATTCATTCTCCCGTACAATTTTTCAGCGAGCGGCAACAGACCATCTATCCCATATCCTCTTTTTGCGGAAACAAAAGCAATTTCCACGTCCGGAAAGGAACGTAATTCTTTCCGGGCGGCTTGTAAAAACGATTCTTGAAACTTTTCGATGGAATTAAATTTTGCCAAGCTACCATCGCGGCAACGTTTCTGTGCAATATCCCATTTGTTGACGACTAAAATTAACCCTTTTCCCGCATCGATGACTTCATTTGCCAACTTTTTGTCGAGTTTTGTTATTCCACTTTCGGCATCTATCACTAGGAATATTATGTCACAATTAATTATCCCATCATGCGTACGTAGGGATGCAAAGTAATCAAGGGATGTGGTGATTCTATTTTGTGGCCGCGAACCGGCGGTATCAAACAATTCGAAATCTCTATTTCTTTCAGATATGTCACGTTTTGGCAATTTTATGCCAACGGTTTCCCGTGTTGTCCCAGGAATATCGCTCACAATCATGCGCTGTTCTTTTAGTAGCGCATTCACCAGGGATGATTTACCAACGTTTGGACGACCGACAAAAGCTAACTTTATGAGATTATACGTCATTTCCACATTTTCAAGTTCAGATGAGAATGTCTCCGTCTTCGAAGCTATCAGCTGCTTTATTTCTTCTTCTCCAATACCATGTTCTGCGGAAGTGGCTATGGGGCTGCCAAACCCAAAGGATTTAAAAGTATCGGCCAAGTGGAATTTTTCATGGCAGTCGATTTTGTTGGCAATGACCGTAACATTTGCATCACTTTTTCTCAACATCTCAGCAATGTCGTAGTCCATGGGCATAATTCCTGCGGTTGCATCTACCACGAAAAGCACCAGATCTGCGGCCGCAATTGCTAGGCCAACCTGTTCATTAACCGCGGATGTTATTTCTACGATGCTATCATTCCCTGACAGTCCAAGCCCGCCCGTATCCATTAAAATGATATTTTTCCCAATTTCATGGGTGATGATATCACGGGTAACTCCGGCCGTATCATGTACAATCGATATGCGTCTGTGGGCTAATCTGTTAAATAATCGACTTTTCCCCACATTCGGACGTCCGACGATCGCGACGTTGTAGAACATTTTCATGGTAGTGTTCTGTAAATGGCCCATGAAAATTTTACAAGCTTAAACAACGGCTCCCGAGGCAAACATCTATTCCGATGCCATCTTTCGCCATTTATTTTTTCCCTCTGGCCGCATGAATTACGATTTGTCGAGAATTTGGTATGTTTATCATTTTTCTATATTTTGCAACGGTCCTGCGAGCGATATGGATATTGTATCGTCCCAGAATTTCTACGATTTTCGCATCCGTGGCCCGTATCTTTCCTGACTTTATTATCTCACGTATTCTTTCCAAGATGGCACTCTGCGAAGCGGATTCCGTACCGCCACCATCAAAAAATTTTGACATTTCAAAAATGCCGTGGGGAGTATGGACATATTTCCCATGGACGGCACGGCTGACCGTCGAAATGTGTAAATTTATCTGTTTCGCGACATCAATCAGTCGTAGAGCCTTCATAAATTTCGGACCCCCTTCAAAGAAATCAATCTGGCGTTCAAGGATCATCTTTGCAATACCCATCAGCGTTGTTTGCCTCCTATCTATTGCCTCGTAGAGTTGTCTACCATACCGTGCCTGCTTTTTTAAGTATCGCCGGATTTCCGGAGTTTTTTCGCAATCATCGCTTACCATTTTCTTGTATAGCTTGCTAAATCGCAGGAGGGGGATATGGTCCGCATTAAAATTTATCACCCAATCGCCGTCAAGTTTGAAGATTTTCAAATCGGGAACTATGGTAATATTTCGCTCATTTGAAAATCCACTGATGGGAGAAAAATTTAGTCGAGTAATTATTTTGCCTGCTGTGATTACATTTTCCCGTGGGACATGTAACTTCTTGCTTAGAAAATCTATTTTCCCCTTCTGTAATTCGTCAAAGTATTCTCGTAGCAAAGTCTTTGCCAGCTCCAGGTGTTCGCCGGAAGAGATTTGGTCCAGTTGTAATAGAAGACATTCCTGTAAATTTTTAGCTCCAATGCCATGGGGGTGCAATAGTTTCAATTCATCGTAGACCCATTTGACACGATCAATGGCGGCAGGCAAGGAATTTGCTATGTCTTGTAAATTACCGTCGAAAAATCCTCTTTCGGTTATGAATTCTAAAAGTTTTAGCAAAATTGCTTTTTCTTCTTCCTTCCACTCCGGGACCTGTTGCAGTAGGTGATCTTTTAGGGGGATAGTTTCTTCAATATTTTCTAAAAACTCCTGGTGGGAATCACTTTTTTCTTTGGAAAAAGTCCACCTATCCCATTGCCGATCATCAATTTCTATGGTTGGATTTTTTTTACATTCCTTTTTTATCAATTCCCACAGATTGGCGGTTGGCATTTGCAAAATTTCCAATGATTGTCGCATAACCGGTGACAATTTTTGTACCTGTTTTTGGTCCTGTGATAGTGAAATGTCCAAGGCAAGTCCTCACTCTAGTGCGAAAAATTTTTCGGTATTTTTATGGGTCAAATTGCAAAAATCATTTTCAGACATACCCAATGTTTTTGCTGCGAATCTGGCAGTGGCTCGAATAAAGGCCGGCTCATTGCGTTTTGGCCTATGGGGTTCCGGTGTCAAAAATGGGCAGTCCGTTTCGATGAGGAGTTTGTCCGGATTAGCGACTTTCAGTGGTTCCACCTGTTCCTTTCTAAATGTCAATGTCCCCGCAAATGAAACAAATGCCCCAAAACTTTTCAATTTTTCCATTTCAGGAACTCCATACCCATAGCAATGGAACAGAATTTTACTCCCTGCTATACCTGAATTTATCAAAATATTAAAAGTATCGTCGAAGGCTTGGCGGGAATGGATCACCACGGGTAAGCCGTTGGTCTTTGCCAACTCCAATTGTTTCCCAAATATGAGCTTTTGAAATTCGATGGTTTCATCCTTTGCTTGTTGTTCATGGGGTAGGCGGTGGTAATCAAGCCCAATCTCGCCGATTGCTACCGGTTTAATCTCCTTTTCTAAAAAAATTGGCAATTGGTCCAGTTCCTTTTCATCTTCAGCGACCAATGGATGTAATCCGACCGTATAGAAAATATTTCTACGATTTCGTACAAATTCTGCGTAGAATTCCCAATCCTTAGGATGTGTCCCAACGGCCACCATTTTGGTCACTGACACATACTCCGCGTTGGACAAAACCTCTTCTATTTTCCCTTCGTAAAAGAAATCGTCGAGATGGCAATGGCTATCAATTATTTCCATTGAATATGATGCAATAATTTTGGGATCCGTTGTCAACATACTGTGCGCTATTTCCCTTCTTCGGGTAAACTTTCACACAACCCCAATAGACGTTGTATTTTTTTAACCTTCCTACTTCGGGCCAAAATAATCTTGCCCACCATATAAACACGCCGGCTTCAGAATACCCCAGAGCCCTGACATAAAAAGGGAATAATGCAAGGAACTCAGGTCCTATAATTTTGACTCTCCCGGAATAACTTCAATAACCTAAGGCCCTTCCCAGGTAAAGGTTGGATCATTTTTGAAAGCTTCCACATTCCTTTGGGTTAGTGTTTTTAAGGGAAACGACCCATGATCTTCTAATTCACTGTCGTAGGTGTCGTATATGGCTTCACCTTCGCCATATGGAAACTTAATCGCCACCATGCGTCTTCCCTTCTTCTGAAAGACATAAACTTCAAAGCCCTTATCTCTGAGCACCCCCACATACTGATCGTTCGGAATAGCACTGGGTATGGAAGCTTTTGCAACTTTTACGTCCATAATTTATCTTTCAAACAAATTTAAATGCATTGAATCGAATACATCTTTTTTGCCATCCCAACATCCATGAATTGGACATTTCTTCTTGGAAGAAATGCATATACGATAACTTATCCTTTCCCCAGAAGACCATAAGAATTTAATTTGTGTCAAGAATCAATAAAATTTTCCGATGTTTGGCAAAATTACCGAAATAGCTTTGGTATATTTTTTCTCAGTTCGTTGTTCTAGGATTTGGGTTTGCTATTAAAAATTTCAGTATCAGTTTTTTGAAAAAATGAATCAATTCCTTTTCTGACTATGGGAACTCCAATTATCCCCCATGTGAAAGAAGAGGTTGGTTCTGATGGAGTTATAGATACTGCAGCTCTAAATTCATCTAAGTGGGAGGAAACCTTTGCCGCAAAAGCCCTAAGAGCCACTTTGGTAGGTTCTTTTTGGGCATGTGCTTCGATCGCCTTCTCGACTTTTTGTATAAGATCATTTTTGGAGGCAGTAGTGGCTGTGGTAACACTCCGCACATCCAACTCACGTAAAGCCCAATCTATGGTCGAATCTTTAAGGTCTTTGATAGTATTCCGTAGGGCATGCGGATCGCGGCATTCATTTTTAACAATTGCCAAGATCCTTTTCCCCTCAGCAGTATAACCATCCAGGAGAGATTTATTTTTAGCATAGAAATTCGCAGCTTTATCCAATGGATGAGGAAGCACGTGTGAAGCCACACCTGAAACTAATCTTTTTAAAGTATTCATGGAGCATTACTGTGATAAAATTTAACACTAATCAATACTTTTTTGCCAAAAAAAGAGTATTATTTCAATTTCGAATTAAAAATTCGAGTTGACAAGCGTAAAAAAACAAGAAAAAATCCTACCATGGGAAATTATTTAAAGCTCTTATTTTTGTCGGCCATGATGCTATTTATTACAGCATGTCAAACGGCAAAAGACTCTTCGAAGAATGCTCCCGTTGAACGTGTTACCGTGGGAACTGTACAACGTTTTATCAGACACGGAATGACCTCTGCGGAAGTTGTTGAGGTTCTTGGATCCCCCAACATGGTGACAAAAAATGCCGAAGGCAATGAAACATGGGTTTATGACAAAATTCACTCGGAGTACGAAGCGAAGAGGTCGGATTCTGGTATTTGCCTGATATTATTCGGGGGTTCTAGAGGTTTTGGAGGTGGTGGAGGTTTGGGAGGTTCTGAAACAAAAGCTTCTGGGAGTTCCAGTGAGCGTACCTTGACCATAGTGGTGCATTTTGATAAAAATGGCAAAGTTATAGATTTTTCCTACAGAACAACATCGTTTTAATGGTACATATGTCGAAAAAGTGCTTCGTGACATTATTTTTGGTTGTCCTATGTCTTATGTCAGGGTGCGTTTTAGTTAATGAACCACGTGTCCCGACAAGCGTAGAAATACAATCCATACAGACGAGGGAATTTGATATTCCATATAAAATTGCCTTTGCTTCCGTTGTCGATGTTTTTCAAGATTTGGGCTTCGTTATACAATCGTCGGATTTTACGACTGGATTAATCATAGCAAAAGGGAGTGTAATTAGCAAAGATGTTGGGTTTCTGGAGGCTATGAGTGGGGTTCATAGTAAGGTCGTGTGGAATGTTGGGACTGCTCATCTAGAAGAGCTCAGTGATGGGAAAGTATCGATACGGATAAGCTTTGTTACCAATGCCAAAGTTACGCTTGAGTATGGGGCATCGGATGAATCAAACAAGGCCATACATGATGGTGAGTTTTATGCGAGATTTTTTGACAAAATAGATAAGTCAATATTTGTAAGACAGAATCTAAAAAATCGATCCAATGCGAATTGAAGCGAACTTTGGATTTTCAAAAAGGATATCCACACATGACATGTTTAATATTAACCTTTCCTAAGGCTTGTGCTGGGTTTCAACAGCGAAAACAAAAGGAATAGGGCCGCTAAGGGGGCCGTTCGATTTGTCAAAACAGGAGGTTTTGGCCATGTTTTTCATTGAACAATTTTACTAAAGAAATAGACCATATCCATGGAAAATAGGCTCAAATGTGGTGTAGTTGGAGTGGGATACCTTGGACAACATCACGCGAGGGTGTATGCCTCGTTGGGGGAATGCTCTCTGGTTGGCATATATGATATTAACCCGGAGCGGGCAAAGGAAATAGCATCTCAGTATCACTGTGAAGTTTTTAGCTCTCTCGAAGAGGTTGGCAACGAATGTAGCTGTGTAAGTATTGTGACTCCAACGGATAAACATGCCGAAACGGCGATCCCACTGATTGAAAAAAATTGCCATCTCCTAATTGAAAAACCACTGGCATCGTCGACGGAAGATGTGGAACGGATTTTAAAAGCCGCGAGTGGTCGTGACAGAATTTTACAAACAGGACTGATCGAACACTATAATCCCGTGATGAAATTCTTGGAAGCGTCGGTTACAACCCCACAATTCGTAGTATCCCAGAGGTTGGCACCGTTTAATGGGAGAGGGACGGAAGTAGGTGTCGTTCTCGACCTAATGATACACGACATCGGCATAATTTTGCAGTTGGTAAAATCGGAAATCATATCCATCGATGCCGTAGGAATTCGAGTTTTGTCAAAGACAGAAGATATTGCTAACGCTCGATTGCATTTTGCCAATGGATGCGTGGCAGATTTAAATGTTAGCAGGGTAAGTGAAAAAAAATTACGCGAGATACGGATTTTTCAACCGCAAACATATTTGTCGATGGATTTTACGTCCCAAAGCGGCCATCTAATGAAAGTTTTACCGGAAGGTCTGATCAAAGATGAAATTCCCGTGGAAAAAGAAGAACCCCTAAGGGTAGAGATTTCATCGTTTGTACAATGCGTACGGAACCACACGGAGCCTAAAATAGACATTCATTTTGGCAAAAAAACTCTGGAATTGGCATTGAAAATCACAGAGATAATCAATCTATCCAGCCAATAGGATATTTCGATATAAAATGCCTTTGTTTGACCTTGATCTCTAGAAAGACTAAGAAATGTTAGTAAATTTATGGAGTATTAAAATGATATGATTCATATTAAATGAGTATGTTGGCATCAGTTACTGCTTCCGTCTGGAGGTGTTTCGGCATATGTGCACATACTTCCTATTGTCGATATTGTTAGTTGCTTTCTTTTTGCTATCCGGGACCGCCATTGGTTCTGGGATGCATTTATAATATACTCGCAGGCCCGTTCAAATGATATGAATTGTAAATTTTCAAAAATTGTTCCTTCGGGTAAGTGTTTCACCTTGAATATTGTTCAAGGCGAGAAAAACCCCCAGGGATAGAAATTTCATCGTCCATGCGGTGTGCATGGAACCACATGGATCAAAAAAAGACATTCATTTTGGCAAAAAAACTTTGAAATTGGCATTGAAAGTCACAGAAATAGCATCCATAGAATTAATTTTTGCCCTTTTTTCTGTCTGTAGCTAAATTGATCAATGTGGGAATAAGTGTCGGTAGATCTATGCCAGAAGCTTTTGCGCTCATCGGATAAAAACTATTTTGTGTCATGCCAGGGATCGTGTTGATTTCCAAAAAAAAGACCTTTCCCGTATTTTTTTGCAGTAAAAAGTCGACCCTAGCCCAATCCCTGCATCCACAACATTTAAAGGCCATTTCGCAATACCGTTTTACCATATTTCTAGTATCTTCGGGAATTCTTGCGGGACATATTCTACTGGAATACCCTGGCGTATATTTATTCCTGTAGTCCAAGAAGCCGTATTTTGGTAAAATTTCCACAATTTCAAGTGCTTTGCCGTCAAGTATGGCCGTTGTTAGGTCTATCCCATCTATCCTACGTTCGACGATATACTCCATGTCTTCGTTTAACCTGTGGATGGTCAATTCCAATTCCATTTCCGACGAAATGGCATAGGTGTCTATGCTGCTACCTTTGGCATTTGGTTTTATGAATAAATTATGTCCAAGCGTGCCGATAATCGAATGGGTCGAAGGAGCACTTGCGGGGACAAATTTTATGCCCTCGACCACGGGAATTCCTGCTTCTGCAACGATTTGCTTAGCGAGGGATTTGTCCATGCATAGCACACTGGCCTTCGAATCGCTTCCGACGAAGGTCAAACCTTGCGTTTCCATGGCAGCTTGCAAACCACCATCTTCCATAAATTCCCCATGGGCAACGGGGAAAATTATGGCATCCTTTTGAATTGCTTCTTTGGGTAGTTCATCCCTTGTAAGGACAATCTTTGTTGTGGGCAAGATATTTTTGCACACCCGGTATACCGTCTCGCTGGACAGCAGTGATATTTCTTTTTCCGACGATGAATCTCCACCGGTTAAAATTATTACCTCACGGGCGTATTTTTTATTGATCATTTTATTTGTCCCTGCTGTTTATATATCCCACGTTCATATGTCGACTCATTTCTGGCAGTTTCATCCCTGCCGATAATTTTCCATTTGTCCGGGAACAATAATTTCTCACTCCCCATATTTTTTACGGGAAAGAATGCAATTTATGGGAATAACAGGCCAGCACTTTTAGTCGAATCATCATCCACATAGGGCAAGCTAGCCACGGTGCACAAGGAAAACATCCAGCGAAAAAATGCCAATTGATGCTGCTTTTTGTTACGCTTTAGGCATATGGTTTTTTCTCTGCCTATTGTTAGGGCCAAACGTTCATCGAATTCTTTTTCAAACGCATCAATGGATTCCTTTTGCAATGCACGGAAGGATTTTTTAAAAAGAGGAAATTTAATACCCATCATTTCGTTTCTTTTTACCGAACGATTTGTAAAGCCTTTGCCGAATGCTTTGGAAGAACCCTTCGGTAATTGTAGCGCTGGGGAAAGAGGGTGTGCTGCAATGCTTAATTTACCATCCATGGATACTTTTGGTAGAGATTCCAAACAATCCACGAGCAGAGTGTTTGCCTCGATGCTGAATTGCTCATCTTTCCACAGGCGTTTCAATGCTTTTGCAGATACTTTTTCCACGGACTGAATAATATCTTTCTCGACCATAGCAGGGAGGATTCTAGCAACCACAACCAAAAAGGCAATACATTTTCCTCTGCTCGCTTCCCAAGAAATTGGAGCGAGCGAAGGGACTCGAACCCTCGACATCTACCTTGGCAAGGTAGTGCTCTACCAACTAAGCTACGCTCGCTTCAGATTGGGTGTAAGTTGTAATAGACATGGGACTTGTCAATGATTATTGCATGATTTGAAAAAATTCCCTGACCTTCCGACGCATTGGTTTGGAAACCTTTACGAAATGGCAAACTCTTTTTTAAATGCGTCAATGGCAGTTGTTGTTCCAACTAGCAATAGTATGTCATCCTCCACCAGTTCCACGTCGGGTTTAATATCGCTGATTTTTTCGTCTTTTCTCTGAATTCCTACGATATTTAGGTTATACTTCTGCCTAAAACGAAGGGTAGACAAAATATTGCCAACGAAACTTTTATCACTGCCGATGCAGAAACTTAAAATGTCGAACTGGGCATTCATCCGCTTTGATTTTTTCTCCTCACTCTCTTTAAGCAATATTGCTTTGGCCTCATTTATTTGAGGCTCTGTGCCTATGAGAATTATGTGATCTCCGGGAAATAGTTGACTGTTCGGGTTGAGCTTATAGGATGTCAGACCACCGCGGGCAATGGCAATAATAGTAATCCCCGTTAGTTCACGAAGTTTTAGTTCGGCAAGTTCCTTGCCCACACTATCGTGGTTTGGTTGCAGTAAAATTTCATGAATTTCTATGGGCCAAGGGTTATTGGCAGCGGCTTTGGCTAGAATGGATTTTCTATGAAGTTGTTCCTGTGACTCTATCCTGTCATTAAAATTTTTAATAAATGCTAGCTCGAGTTTGTTATTGAGCTTCGACAGTTGTTGCCATAGGAAAATCGCCAGAACAACAGCAATTGATCCAAACAAAATTACAGGGACGCCATGGGGCAAATATCTCGAAGCAATCCCTAGAAAAATACCGCTGAATAAAAATAAAGCTGCAATAACGGAAATGGCTTTCATCACAGTGAACACACTGTTATGTAGTAATTCCCTCTGGGTGTGCTTGTTCAGTGAGCTTTTGATCAAATTAGTAAATATCGCTTGAATATTTTTTATAATGCCGACCAAAAATGGTATGCAAATTAAAAATGCCGTCACCCAAATACACAATTGAAATACGTTGGAACTGATTTCAAAGATTTTTTCTTCGGGCAATTGTTCCGCATAGGATTTGCTAATCATGCAGAATACTTTGCTCAAGAACTTTAGTATGGACGACAATACATTCCCAAATTCTCCACTTTTGGTCAAGGCTGCTAGCCACGAAACGGTAAATAGGGTGCCGCTCAGCAGAAATAACCAAAGCAATGCCAATAAAAGCTGCTGGATGATCAAGCTAATGAACATATTTTTTGATACATTATCTTTGATTTCACCGAGCAAATGGTGGTAAGCCTTGCCAAACTCTTTTAAAAAGTTTGGACAGCGGGAGTGGAAAAATCCAAAAATCCTATCGGCTTGGTTGCTCAAAATCGAACATATCAGAATTGTACCCAGTGCAACACCGACGGTTACGGACATAAAATCTTTGTGGAGCACACCCAGGGAATTTCCTAAAACGGCGATGACAAAGCTAAATTCCCCAATTTGTGCCTTCGAAAATGCAGCTTTAAAGGCAGTTTCGCTTTTCTTCCCTATCAAAAACAGAGCTATGGTCCCAATGCATGTTTGTCCGACGAATGTTATTAGGGCTAGGGCCACTATCCATGGCCAAAAATGTACGATTGCTTTTAGGTCAATCATCATGCCGACGGATGTAAAAAAGACCGCATTGAAAACATCTCGCAGGGGTTCTGTTATTCTATCAACCTGCTGGGTAATGTTTGTTCGCGACAGAATTGATCCGGCTAGAAATGCCCCCAGTGCCACCGAGAAATTAAAGTGATGTGCTAGCTGGCATATGGCCATCAAAAATCCAATTATAGCTACTACCAATGCCTCCGGAGATGGATCTCGGAATAGGATACGTACGAAAAACGGTGCCACTAGCTTGCCCACGCAAAATACCATGACAACAAATACGCTGATGATGAAGGTACTTCTCTTGACTTCAAACATGTCGAACTGCCCCGTGTGTCCTATGCTCGAGAGTATTACCAAAAACACCATGGCAAGGATATCTTCCAGTATGAGACACCCAATGGCACACTGGGCGTATTCCGTATGGAGTGTATTTTTGGCCTTCAACAAAGGAATGGTTATCATCGTCGAACTCATCACCAGCATGGAGCCCAGGAACAGTCCGTTTAAACCAGACCAACCGAGTAACGGGGCGATCATCATTCCAATTGCTATCATTCCGACGGATTGAAGCGTCAACCAAAAGGCGGACGGAACGAAGATTTTTTTTAATTTCATCAGGTCGAATTCTAACCCGATGTAAAACATTAGGAATATCACTCCCAATTCACTCAATTGAGTTATGGATTCGCCTCCATGTATGCAATTAAGACAATGGGGACCGACTAAAAATCCGCCGACTATATATCCTAGTAGAAGTGGCAATTTTAGATAGTGAAAAATCAGAGCAAATATGCCGCTAGCAATGCAAACAGTTGCTAAATCCTGAAAAATTGTAATAGTTGCATCCATTATTTTGTCTTGGTGAATAAAGATTGGAGAAAGATTTTTTTTTGTAAAGCTGATATTTATCTAGATGTCCATCGCATGCCTTTGGGCAAAACCTAGAATTCAACAGATGAGTGGGGAAATTATGCCCGTACCGTAGAAGAGGTAATTGTACTTTAGTGACCTGATTCCCCGCAAAAATAGGAAGCAAAGATAAAAGCAAAGTGAAATGTATATTTTTTAGAAAGAATACTCGATGCCACCGTAGAGGTTATGGGTCGAGATATCCCCATTAAAACGTGCGATATAGGAACCGACGATGTTCCAGTTAGTGTTGAGTTTTTTGATGGCTCCGAATGATGCTATGGCAGCATGTTTGGAAGGCTGACCCAAAATTGGCGTGGACCTCCCACTAATAAATCTGTTGTTAAATGTGATGGTCATATCGGAATGTTTCCGTATTGGTTGACATTCCCACCCGATTTTCAAAGACAATGTTAGCTTTTCATCGGCATATTTTGGTTTAAAAATTTCTCTTTCAACATTGACACCAACAACGGTTGTGAGGAAATTATGGTTGATGGAAGGAACATGATGTACCGATGTCGCTGTTACCGCCTCATATTTTTTTTGAGCAATATGGCTGTAGTTTGTCCGAAACCATAGGCCGAATTGGTACCCATTGTACGCGCACAGGTTTTTGACAAATTCTAACCCTACGAAGATACTATTGGATCTAAGCCGTATATCGGAAAGATAAATAGTCCCTTTTCGGTGCAATTTGTCGCTGCCATAGCTGCATCCAAGGGTAATTCCGATGTTGGTTTTCAAATGTTGATCATTGAATAACTCGTACACACCAAATGATTCAAGCGTATAAATATCATGCTTGGAAGACATTCCAAAATTGGTCATGGCACCGAAAAAGTTCGTCTTCCCATGGACGTACCCGAAAACAGCACCCAGGCGGAGGTATCTTTCATTGGGGAATGTCCAAATATTGTCGAGCCCAATTGCTAGACCGCCCATATGGTTGCTATACCCTAACTGTGCAATTTCATTTTGATGGGCATGGCCATAGATGGCATGGACAAATGGGTCGGCAAGACAGCCTTTGACGCTTGTCATACGATCAGAGAGAGCATTGGTGACCAAAGTATGGGCTGCCACCGATAATTCCGCCATTTTCTCGCTACTACTTTCCAAGTGGTATGGGCAAAGTACTTCGTCGAGCAAAATTTCTAAAAGGACGATATCATAGTCGCTAAGATCATCATACTCAAATTGAAATGATTTGAATACCTTTGCAATTCTATTACCCAATGTTTTTGCTACTGTTTTTGATAGGATTTCAACTTCTCCGACGTCGTATTCATAGCCATACGTGTTGCAAATGGCGGTTAGGTATTCGGAATAACAATGATTTATTGTAAGTACCGGCTCTAGTGCCAATATCATGTCAAGTTTCATATAAAAACTATTATCGGAAAATAGCAGTAATCTTCCGTCGTCAGATCTGATATATAAATCATCTAACCCCACAAATCCATCTATTGCCATGGCACCAGTATTTTTGTCATAGTCTAAATGGAAATCTCCTGTTCTGTGTAGTGTTCCCAGATTACCCATGTAGTATGGTCCTCCAAGATTGATTTCATTACTCTGTTCCCGGTTTATCAAGTTATTTGCGTTCGTCAGAACCTGATCAATGTATGCGGGAGGGAACTTTGCAGCGTCAGCAAAGGACAAAGGACAAAGGACAAAGGACAAAGGACAAAGGACAAAGGACAAAGGACAAAGGACAAAGGACAAAGGACAAAGGACAAAGGACAAAGGACAAAGGACA
>JAISYR010000022.1 GCA_031269795.1 Puniceicoccales bacterium | reverse complement strand
AGGACAAAGGACAAAGGACAAAGGACAAAGGACAAAGGACAAAGGACAAAGGACAAAGGACAAAGGACAAAGGACAAAGGACAAAGGACAAAGGACAAAGGACAAAGGACAAAGGACAGTTCTTTTTCATCGGGGAATATCTTATATTTTCTACTGGGATTTGCAATGTTTTTTACGTAAATTCGTCCGTATTGTGAATTTATTTACGTACCAAAAAAGTAGTCGGACCCGTGATAATTGTGGAAACTCATAGCTTCGACTAGGCTATGAATCGAGATTGGTGTAGCAATATCCTCGCAATATAGAATTTCCCAGATACGGGAAAAACTTTGCTTGCAAAGCAAAAAGAAAGTCCCAAAGTGCACCTCACGATAGCCCGGATGGCGGAACTGGCAGACGCGTCGGACTCAAAATCCGATTCCCGCAAGGGAGTGTGGGTTCGACCCCCTCTCCGGGCACCATGATTTTAGGATCTAAAATTTAGATGTAAGGTTTTCCAACGAAAGTTCGCGGAGCCGTGAGTATATCTATCGGCGAAATTTTTTGAAAAAGTTTAGATTTCATAGTGGAGAGATGACAGAGTGGCCTATTGTGCAGCACTGGAAATGCTGTGTGCTAGCAATGGCACCGAGGGTTCGAATCCCTCTCTCTCCGCCAGGAGATAATATTTTTGTTGTTTAATTGTAACAATTTATTTATTAAAAATCAAACCCATGTTCAATATCTCTAATTTTTTTGGGACGGTGGCTTTTTTATTGTCCTGTGTAGGTCTTGTTCCTCAGATTTGGAAATCGTTTCAAACTAAGTCTACGGGAGATATTTCCACGCTGATGCTCGTAAATTATTTCGTTTGTTCGGTCTGTTGGATTATTTATGGTTGCTACGTGAAATCTCACCCCGTGATATGGAGTAATGTGGCCATGCTTGTGACTAGTTTTATCTCCATTGTCCAAAAATATTACTATGATCGTAAAATTTGATGAATATAGATCGGTGCTATGTTTGCACGGTAATTTGCCTGACCACAAATTTTTTCAAAAAATACAGCTACCAATAATTGCTGCAGATGGAGCCGCAAATTCTTTGACAGCAATGGGCATAACACCCCATATGATAATAGGCGATTTGGATAGCGTCAGGCAAGATTTGTTGGTCGATGGTAAGTTCATAAAACTTGGGGATCAAAACTCATCGGATTTCGAAAAAGCATTGAATTATTTGGGAGACAATAGCCTCTTACCAAGCATTATCCTCGGCATAAACGGTGGATACATGGACCACATCCTAAATAATATCAATATTTTTGCCCGAACAAATTCTATTTTCCTAGGAGAGAATATGGTGGGGTTGATGCTTAGGGGAACCCACGTATTTAATCTAGAAATTGGGACAAAGTTATCACTTTTCGGAATTCCCAAATGTCTTATCACAACGAAGGGGCTAAGGTGGAACCTTGGTATGGCAGAATTGGCTTTTCCCGGCTTTAATTCTTGTTTCAACAGAACAACGTTGGGAAATATCCACATCCACATAGCACATGGAACAGCACTGTTGATCGTTTATACATCGACCATAGTCGACGCAGGTTTAAGCCTAGATGACGATTCCCCGGGATAAAGTTCGAGAATCCATTGCGATAAAAAAAGTAAAAAAACAAATAATTCGACCATGCCCATCTCATCGTATCTCAGCGCTTTTTATAAAAAAACCCCAACTTCGATTGGGGTTTTTCAAAGAATTTAAAACAAATTCCTACTAGAACGAACAATCAATGGAGGCATTTACCCAGATACTATTTCTGGCCCCTGATTGCTGAGGCGTTGAAGCATTTACCCAAGACTCTTGCTTTGCAGAATTTCCTTCATAGGCAACCCCAACTTTAGCCCTGGCATTGTTATTGAGCTCATATATCAAGTCAGCATTTATACCGTAATAGCCATAGCTTTTTTTGCCATGCTTGCTCTTATAAGCGAACCCATATGGCTTGCTTGCCTGGTCGAATCCTACCTTAGCACCAAGGTTAACCCCTAGACCAGAAAACGCATACTGGGACAAGTCAAAGTTGTACCTCACACGGCCTTCTATTGCAACCTCCCTACGGGTGAAATCATAAAAACAGTACAGCGAAGGCTCCAATAAAACATCGGCAATAACCCCCACATGAATTTCACTGGAATTGCGTTCGGTTTTTTCCTTCTCTCTTGTTTCCTTTGGCATTGACGTATAAAAATGGTGCTTAAACCCACCATCCACTGTGAACAGTTCAGTTACATCCCATAATACTCCAAGGTAAGGATTCACTTGATTGAAAGGACCCGATTCAGCGCAAAGGACAGAATCGATCCCGACATAGAGATTGCCTCCATCGTATATGGGATACCCTGCTTTCACTTGGGGTGTGAATGTTTTATGAAATTCATTGCGACCACGGAATACACGTTCTGACTGAAACTGAACACTTGTTTCCAGGGTCAAATCCGATGCCAAATCCTCTGCGCACAACCCAACAGCACTAAGTATGCCAACGGCCACTACTCCTAATAACTTTTTCATAGACTTTCCTTTATTAAATTTAGTTTTTTAAACTTAAAGATGAGGCATTTCATATTTGTTATGGAGACAACATTGTCAAGCTTTTTCTATTAAATTTTTAGAAAAAATTTTTAGAAAAAACGACATCCAAAATACATGGGAAATCAAGTGGACATTTCGTAGATCAGAAGGATTTCATAGAATTTTTATTCCATCGACAAACTTCCTCCTAGCAGAGAAAAATAATTTTCCAAGGGCGAAAAAAACGAGTTCAGTCGTTTCCTAAGGTCCGTTAAAAAGCTGTTGCTTCCCCTAAAAATTAGGTATCGGGGGTATAAATCGTACATTACCGTTGAAATTTCCGTAAAATTTCATTTTTATATGCCAATGAAAAATTTACACGCCTATTGGCGAATGGAGTATGTGGAAGTTCGCCAATCGGAAAAAACAAAGGATAAAAATCCATTTTTGGAAATTCCACAGGAAGATGAAGCCACATCATTGCTGATATTTAGGAGTCAATTGTGCTATTCGGCGCTGAATAAATTTCCTTACAACGCAGGGCATGCCATGATAATACCATACCGCCAAGTTGCTGATATCCAAGATTTGACCGAGGAGGAATATGTCGATATCTGCCAGTCTATTTTAAAGATGCAGAAAATACTAATTGATGCTCTCAAACCTGATGGATTTAATATTGGATATAATCTGGGGGCAGCTGCTGGGGCAGGCATAGCAAATCATGTCCATTGCCATGTGGTTCCGAGATGGGAAGGGGATACGAATTTTATGCCAGTAATAGGGAAAACGAAGGTATTACCCATGGCGTTAGAAAAAATGGTTGCTCGATTAAAAACTTTCATTTGAATTTTTCAGTCGATGCTTCTTTAATCTTTAGTAGAGACTCATCAATGATCGTAAAGAGATGGCCAGGTAAGATATTTGATGTGAGTTCCCACGCTGGAGCAGCTCAAATCGAGAATCGATATCCGGTTTGGCAAAGGAAAATTAGTGGCATACTGACATTTTTGCTATTTTCTTTCGGATTTGCCCTTGTGTCATTTTTTGGAAACAATTGCTTGCGCATTCAATTCATACCAGGAAACGTGTCAAAATCTAGGATTGTAGCAGATTTAGCATTTGAATATGAAAGTAAAATAAAGACGGAAAAGCTATATGAGCAAAAAAGGCACCAGGCCGATAATGTTTTCTACATAGACAAAAAATGCTACGATGATTTTATCGAGGTTTTAAAACTGCTCGACGAACAAATAGAAAACTTTACCTACGAACACACATTAAGTGAATCGGGGCGCAACGATATCAGAGAGTTTATCAATGAATTTATAGCTTCCAATGTGATAAAGCTTGAATGGCACGATATCGCCATTCTAATAAGTTCTCTAACACCCATAGAGCGTACCCAAGCATTCCAGGAATGCGTATCTCTTTTGAGAGAAATAGCAAGGGATGGTGTTCTTTCCGAAGAAGTATCAGCCAGCCTGAAGCAATTTTCGACGAGTTATTCGGGGATTAAATTAAAAAGTGATAAACGGCGTAATCTTCGTACATTGGAACAGGCTCTGCACTACATAAGGATGCACTTGATGTCGATGGATGTCGATCAGGATGTTGCGAACATATTCTTTAATATCATCAAACAGGGTATTAAACCAAACCTAGTGTTTGATGCCGAAGAGAGCAAGGCTCGGCTTGAAATGATTCGCAAATCGATCAAACCGGTTCGAGTCAAAGTACGGCAAGGAGACTTAATATTAGATGGCGATACGGCCATTAATGATGAAATCCACGAAGCCCTAGTAGCCTATCAAAAAGCACTGAAACAGTCAAATTATATAGGCTGTGGGTTTTATAGAGACTTTTATACTAAAATGCTCCAGGGAATGATTGTGCTTTACGTGGCAACAATTCTTTTCCGAGTTTTACAAAAAAACAAAACTTTTAATCTGAAAACTTTGGTTGGGTGTGGCATACTAACAATGGCTCAGTTGCTATTTCTTAGAATATTTCTCCAAATTGGAAACCATGAGATATTTTTTAAACACTTCACCCTACTTAACTGTTTTCCGTTTTGTTTACCGATACTATGGGCTTCCGGCATTACAACGTTACTCTATGGTTTTTCGGGCGGCGTGATTGTAGCCTTTTTTGTATCATCCTATTACACATTGATGATAGCCAAATCCATACACTTTTTTCTAATGTTGTTGACGTCTCATTTTATCTTCCTTGCCCTGCTAAAAAATATAAACTTTAGGATAAAAATTATATGGGCGAGTGTGCTATCAGGTACGATCACTGCTACGCTTGTACTGGTGGAACATTTATTTCCGATGACGATAAATCGGCTGGTTCTATTTCAGAGTGGTGCGCTACTGATAATGTGCATAGGTTCTGGGTTATTAACTGTCATGCTATTTCCTATTTTTGAAAGGCTATTTTCTGTTTATTCAAACGTTACGCTTTTCGAACTGATGGACTACAATAATCAAATTTTAAAAAATTTACAAATTACAGCTCCCGGCACCTATAATCACAGCTTAGTCGTGTCCAATATTGCGGAACAAGTTGCCATCAATGCAAATGCCAATTCGGTTCTATGCAAGACAGGAGCATTGTTTCACGACATAGGGAAAATGTTGAAGGCAGCCTATTTCATAGAAAATCAAAATAATCAAATAAATTTACACGACCAACAGACTCCCTACCTTAGTACACTCATAGTCAAAAATCACGTAAAAGATGGCATGGCTCTGGCCAAACAGTATAAACTGCCATCACCGATTATCGATATTATACAACAACATCATGGGACAACACTGATTTACTATTTTTATGAAAAGGCCAAACATGATCTTCTGCTAAGCGTTGATACCGAAAATATGTCCGACGAAGAAATTAACATGTTTATATCCAATAAGCTTGACGCTACCGTTTTTAGGTACAATGGGCCACGCCCAAGGACAAAAGAAAATTTAATCGTCATGTTGTCTGATTCCATCGAAGCTGCCAGCAGAAGTCTAAAACGGATAACCCATCAGACCATCGAGGATTTAATCAATATGGTTTTTGACATTAAATTAAATGACCATCAATTGGATGAATGTCCAATTACGTTCGATGAAATTAGGGAATTGCGAAAGATTTTTGCATCCATCATGCTATCCATGATGCATTCTAGAATTTCATATAACGTATCGGAGGATAGTATGGATAGCAATATTTACTGGAGAAGTGAATAAATTTCGTAGAAAAATCCAGATTTTTAATGGGGTAAAATGGCTTAATTTTAGCAACGGAGAAATCTTTGCATTATTTAATACCCTTGATTCCTCTCCGTTTAAAATTTCAGGGGGAGAGCTGTCCGTTGCATTCCTTGACAAGGAAACCATGCAAAATCTCCATTTAAAATTCTCAAATGATGACACACCGACGGATGTGATAACATTTGAAGGGGATCCAGGGATGAATTTTGCAGGAGAAATTTGCGTTTCCCCTGACTATGCCTACGGCAATTGCAAAACGTATGGGACAACATTTTCCGAAGAATTGAGTCTCTACTTGATCCATGGATATTTGCACATCTACGGATTGAACGATATTTCCCCCGATGAAGCAAAAAAAATGCGAGAGGGGGAACATATTTGCATGGCCCAGGTGAAAAATGCGCATGCGTTGCCAACATTTTTAGCCCATTAAAACGTTGCAAAATCATAGACCAGGACTAATGTTTGCCCATTCATATGAGTAATCAAGAGGTAATTATTTCAGGAGTACACGTTGATTTGACGGACTCTCTAAAGTCAGCCGTTCACGGTAAAGTACATAAGCTATTTAACCATGATGGCAAAATCATTCGTGTTCGGGTAACGCTTGAAATGTCTAAAAACAAAGCCCATCAGGATGAGTTTATCGCCCATGGGCACGTAGACATTAGCGGCACGGACATAGAGGCAAGGGCAGCAACGGAAGATTTGTATAAGTCAATCGATGCTATGGTCAGCAAACTTGACAGGCAGCTAATCGATGCCCATAAAACGAAGCAAGGGAAACGGAAAAACTAGGGGGCCGGCGAATGTACATTACTTTAGTTCCATGGCAATGTGCAAATGGGAAACGTCACAAAATGTGAATTTATTCGCCATTACCAAGGGATACACATTTCCCCCCAATCCGGAAATGAGGGTATGGTTCTCTATGCCTTGGGGCTGTAAATTATACTTGTTCCAGACTTGAACGGCCTGCCATTCCATCAAGTATCAACTTCTAAGCCTTACCCTCTTTGGAAGTTTTGGAATTTCTAAAACACTGTCCCAAAGGAATAATTGAACCGCATGCCATGTTTATTATCTTTTTCCCCATGGATGGGAAATCCAAAGTCAAGCCTAAGAGGAACCCCCATGATAAATATTTTCAGCCCAAAGCCAATGTCCGTATTATAATTTTTTGCAGAAAAATTCCATTCCTTTTGGTTGACGAAACCAGCTTCAGCAAACAGATAGAATCTAACGGGTTCCATAATCTTGAAGCAATACTCGAGAGATCCATAGGCAAATGTGTTGCCACCAATCCCCGTACCATTTTCCCTGGGACCAACATCATGGCATTTAAATCCCTTCATGAAGTTTGCGCCCCCCAAATAAAATCGATCGAAAAATGGCGTTGTGTCGCCGCCATAGGGTGTTATCGTGCCGGCCTGTCCAATTATGGAAAATACCTGTTGGGCAGTGTCCCAAACCAACCAATGTTTCATCCCATAGGTATAAACTTTTACATATTTTGTTGGCCCCAAAAATGGGCCTCCGGCAAGCTCCGTGGTAATACCAACCCTTGAGCCCGTGGTGGGGTACATAAAATTGTTGCGGGTGTCGCGTTCCAAGGAAAACGTTGCCTTGGAAATGGTTGTATGTCCCTCCCTATCAAAGAAGGCTTTCGGGGCACCTTTGGAAATGTTATAAATTTTGACAGATTCCAAGCTATAGGCCAATTTCCCTTCCCAGAGATCAAAGATACGTTTCCGTAAATACACTTCACCTCCAATACGATCTTGGTTATAATCCGCACCCGAATAATCTTGTAACTTTTGATCATAGGAGGTTTTGTGGCAAAATAAATTCGTTCCCACGGTAAGTTCGCGATCATACCACCATGGCTCTTCGAAATTAATATCCGCTGCCAGGGTGTGTTTCCCAATTTGTAAGCGGGAACGGAACTTTTGACCACCTCCTTGAAATTGTTTATTTTGACTATTGATATCAAAATTTCTCTGGCTAAATTCCACAACCCCAACTACTTCTCCTCCCGTACTAATTCCACCTCCCAAGCTAATTTTACCGGTATTGGCCTCTTTTACATCTACGCGAATATTTTTCCTTTCGGGTACTTCAGTATTAATCGGAGAAACATCAACGGAAGAAAAGTATCCTGTGTTCATCAACCTCGATCTGCTATTTTTCATCCTTAGGATATCAAATGGATCGCCGGGGGCCAACATTAATTCGCGCAAAATTACCTTATTTTTGGTTTTAGAATTTCCATGAATTTCAACCTCGTTCACGAAGCATTTTTCAGATTCATTGATTACAAACTCAACATCTATCCTATTGGACGTCAGATCCGCCTTTTTGTCCACATGAATATTGGTATTAATATATCCCGACTGGCCGTAAAAATCAATAACCCTACTACAAGCAGCGTCGATTTCAGCAGGAGAAAACACATTGGAGGTTCGGATGGCAAGAATATCTTCTATTTCTTTAGTTTCGTACAGGTCATTTCCACTTATTGCTATGGTTCCCACATGATATAGTTGGCCCGTGTGGACGGGGATGGATATTCTTAGGCTGTTTTTTCTATTCTCATAGATAATACTCCCCTCATCGATCTCAATATCTAGGTAGCCATGGTTGCGAAAAATTGATTTAATGGTTTCGAGGTCACTGCTAAAATCCCCAGGGTGATATAATCCCGTCTTCTTAAAAATGGAAAGCAGCGTCCATCTTTTTGTACGCATTGCTTTCAAAAGTTCAGATTCTTTCACCACGTCATTGCCAATGAATTTAATTTTTCCAATGCGGAATTTTTGACCTTCAACGATATTGAACACCACTTTGACCTCGGTAGCATCATTTTCATTGATGACATCATAGAATACATTAGCGTAGGGGTAGCCATTGTCGTTGTAAAGCTTTATCAGTGCTTCCGCATCCGATTTCAAGACTCCCTTCGATAGTCCTGCTCCGGATTTAGTTGATATTTTTTTTAGCAAAACCTTCGATTTAAACTTTTTATTTCCCAGGAAGTCAATCGACGCTACTTGCATCTTGGGAGTCAGCGAAAAGATCACTTTATAGTCGTTGGTTCCTTTAATTTCATCAACTTTGATGGATACATGTTCAAACTTTCCACTTGCGTACAGGGATTTCAAAGAAGCATCTGCCAGGAATGGAGAAAATTCTTTTCCTTCTTTCAAAAGTACGTGTGATTCAATGATATCCTGGCTGATATTTAACTCCGGACCACAGTATTTATACTCTATGCTTTTAATAATATTGGGTGCATTCGATGTATTTTCAGAAAACGCCTCTTGGCATGGGCCCAATGCTACCAAGCAAAGTGGTATGAACAATAATGCTTTCTTTACCACGGTAACACTTTTACTCACAAATATTTTCATCTACGTAGCTTTCAAATCTGGTTAGGTTGCGTATGAATACCAACGGCACAACACCAATAGGACCATTTCTGTGTTTTGCAATCACTAAGTCACGAATAACGGTATCTCCTTCGAAATTATCGCCATCTTCCCCATCGGAAGGACTAATTTGCTTGGTTAATATTAGTACCACATCCGCATCCTGTTCAATTGCTCCCGACTCTCGCAGATCCGACAGCTTAGGTTGACGCTTTTCCCTTTCCGAATCTCGATTTAGCTGGCTTAGAACTATTACGGGAATTTTTAATTCCTTTGCCATGGCCTTTATTCCACGCGAAATTTCAGAAATCTGTTGTTCTCGCGGTATCCTGCTATCACCATTAATGAGCTGCAAATAGTCGATCACAATTAAATCAATGTGCTCCTTGCTGTGTATCCTACGTGCCTTGGCCCGCATTTCTAAAATGGTCAAATTGGTCGATTCGTCTATCCACAGGGGGGCCGCTTTCAATTCTTTCGCCACGCCCAACAAAGACTCGCTTGTGCTCTTGGGAATAAATCCGTCGTGCAGCTTGGTCATATTTATTCCCGCTCGACCACACAATATGCGCAGAGCTAGCTGTTCGGAACTCATTTCCAGGCTAAAAAACAAAACTCCTTGGGGAGTATGCCCTTTTTTTGGCACAACAATATTTTCAGCGATATTCATCGCCAGGCTAGTTTTCCCCATCGAGGGCCGAGCAGCTATAACGATCATTTCGCTGGGCCTAAACCCAAACGTCATCCTGTCCAAATCCGTAAACCCCGACGGTAGCCCCGTCAATTCCCCCCGGTGGTGCAGCATCAGCTGAATCGTGTTAACTGCCAAATCAATGGACTTTTTTATCGGAACGGCATAGTCGGAAATGCGGTCCGAGCTTATGGCAAATATTTCATTTTCCGCCTTTTCTATGAAGTCATCGAGTTCATCCGTTTCGCCGTACGCACGCTCAATGTTTACCACGGATGCCGTGATTACACGCCTGGTAAGTTCCAAATCCCGTACGCGTTTTACATAGTGTACCATATGTGCTGGAGTATCTATTCGGTCGCAGATTCTATTGATAAAGTCTATGCCCCCGATGGAGTCCAATTTCCCCATAGATTTCAAACGGTCTGCGAGGAAAATTTCATTGACAGGTGTTCCTTCTTCATAGATGTCAACTATGGCCTCCCACAATATCTTATGGGCGGGTAGGTAGAACGAATCAACGGAGATCCTATTTTGGATACCAAAAGTTATGCTATCCTGCCCCCCTTCTATTATGCAACAAGCCAGCAGTGCCTGCTCAAAGTCAATGCTATGCGGTTGCACACGACCGGTAAAATGCTCGCACACAACGGAATCGTCAGACTTCTTAGTTTTTCTATGGGAATTTATAGCCATTGATCATTTCCGAATATGGGAGCTCCACGCTCGAAAACATATGCCAATCCATTAATTTATAGGATTTTCAGATACAACGTCAAAATACAAATCGCAGGAAATCGTATCATGTAATTTGACCAATGCCTTGCGACGACCAACTCCTTTTATTGGAGAATCGAGATGTATTTTTTTCCTATCTATCTGCAGCCCCTTTTGTTCCAGAGCATTGGAAATTTCCTTGGCGGTCACAGCTCCAAACATTGTACCATTTTCGCTGGTTTTAACCACAATGGCCAACGATACACTGGAAAGTTTTTCCAGTAATGCTTGAGCTTGCTCAAGGTCCAGTTTTTCACGCGTTGCCCGAGCCTTTTGTAGGGCTTCTATTTGCTTCTTATTAGTCCGCGTCATTGGTACCGCAATTTCATTTGGGAAAAGGAAATTACGGGCATAGCCAGCCTTGACCCTAATTTGATCTCCTTCCGCACCAAGGGATTTAACGTGCTTTAATAATAGTATTTCGGTCGTTGCCATAAAATTTTTTTCTTTAGAAAGGGACATCTTCATCCAATTGTACATTGGCATAGGTTGGTTTATTTTTCCCCCCTTTATTTTGTGACAGATCTTCCACCAATCGCTCGACTGGTTCCTGGTGAAATTCGACAACATTTTGTGACGGCGCAACTCCACCTTCTTCGGCATCGCCACGGGACCCAACGAACTGGAAATTCTCTAGCACCACGCCGAGCTTGCTACGCTTTTCGCCGGATTGGTTCTCCCACTGATCTAATCTCAGTCGACCTTCAAGGAGGATGGGACGTCCTTTGGTAAAGTATTTGCCAATAACTTCAGCCTGCTTACCAAATGCATCGATGTCGACAAATGCTGTCTCTTCCTTCATTGTCCCATCTGCCAGTTTTGTTTGACGGCTGACAGCTACTGCGAACTTGCAAATGGACATGCCCTGCTGTGTTACCCTTAGCTCGGGATCGCGGGTAAGGTTACCCATTAGAATTACTTTGTTAAAAGAGGCCATAATTTTATCTTGTGGATTCTACTAAAACCCTATTGATGGTTTTGTCCAGCCTAAGTCTTGACTTTATCCCTTCAACGATGGAAGGAACTCCTTCGAACAAAAATTGTACGTATATCCCACTGGGAAAACTTTTATTGACCACCCGTTCAAAACTCTTTTGTCCCAAATTTTCAACCGCTGCAATTTTCCCTCCGAAATCAGTTATAATCCCTGATAACCGCCCTACAACCGCATCAACGGTCTCCGCACATCCACGCATATCCAATATGAAACTTGCAGTATATTTTCTTAGGTCGCTCATATAATTTTTTTCTGATTTGCTAGATTCATGGCATGTTCGAGTCCTTTGTCAAGCAGTAGCTGTAAATACTCCAATATTTTTGGCATTGTATCTTTTAAAATTTGCAATTCATCGGCGGAAAATTTGCTCAAAACATGGTCCCTAAGGTCCATTTGCGAATGAAGTTTGTCTCCAACCCCCACCCTATATCGTATAAACCCTCCTCCGATTTTTGACAAAATATCACCGACCCCATTATGCCCACCCGTTCCTTCTCTGCCATGGATCCTAAAATCCCCGACGGGAAACGCTATGTCGTCGTAGACAACTATGACATTTCCAACAGGAATTTTGTAGTAGCTGCATAATTTTAGAACAGCGATTCCGCTGTCATTCATGTACGTCGTTGGTTTTGCCAAGATTACTGATCCTTCTTCCCCGGGACATTTAGCCGTATGAGCCCTGTGTTTTTTACTCAAGCTCCAGCGCAACCTTTTTTCATTTGCAAACACATCAATAACTAGAAATCCCACATTATGCCGAGTTAAATCATACTCAGCCCCTGGGTTTCCCAGCCCAATTATTAGGCTGTTGGCCATAATTTTTCACTATTCCGTTTTTGGTGCAGCCTCTTCGGTAGCTGGTGTTTCCGTTGCGACGGTTTCCTTGGTCCCCTCTTCGGCAACGACAGCATTGCATGAAATAATGGGTGAGGCTTGGTCTCCGATTAATTCGACGACACTAGGAACAACGAGATCGCTCAAATGTACAATGGTTCCAATGCCCAAACTACCTATGTCCACGCGTATGGACGAAGGAAGATCGGCGGGCAGACATCGCACGGTGACTTCATGGCGAGTAATATCTAAAATACCACCATTTTGTTTTACGCCAACAGCTTCCCCGAAAAATTCCAGGGGAACAACGGTCGTCATCTTTTCTGACTGCGAAACTTCATGGAAGTCTATGTGAAGAAACTTATCAGTCACTGGGTCCCGTTGAATATCAGCGATATCCGATAGATGCACGGAGTCCCCTTTTATCTCAATATCTATTAGAGATGCGGAGTGTCCCTTTTCCTTTAAGAGTGCTCTTAATTCCTTTTCGTCTACGGTCAGTGCCGTTGTTCCCGAATGTCCATATACGACGGCAGGGACTTTTCCGGATGTACGCAATCTCTTCATTGACCCACGACCAAATTCATGCCTTTTTGCCACTAATAACTTCAAACGCTTCATAAAACTGCCACCAGTTAATAATCATTATCCCTATAAATCGCAACCAAAAAATGATGAAATTCAAATGTGTTTTGAGCAATTGTCCACGTAGGTGGATGGAAAAATAATCTTTAAAGATTTTGATTTAAAAATTTTTAGTAAAATGTAAAATATGCAGTTCCATGGAAAATAAAACATTTGTCACGTGTACAGAAAAAATAGCGGGAACACTGGCGGGCAGGATGCTAATTGCTCATCCCATACTGGAAGATAAGCAGTTTGGGAAAACCATACTGTTCGTGGAATCTGACACAGGAAATAGTGTCAGGGGAGTAATTTTGAATCGCCCACTAAATATTATGCTAAAAACTTTGGGAAAAAATTTTGAGAATTTACCCATTAGCAATGTTCCAGTTTACCAGGGAGGTCCCTATGGCAACACGACGGTTATGTTGACTGCCTGGGTATTCGATGATAGGCGAAAGGTTTTCGAAATTTATCACATGGTTACTCCCGAAGAAGCTTTCAAACTAGAAGAAACAAACGACAATATTCAATTTCGAGCTTTTCTTGGATACTGTCAATTTGATCGACACATTTACAGTGACATAGAAAAAGGACTGTGGGTAGTTGGGTCCCCCAAAGAACTATTGGGTTCGACGGAACGGGAAGAGGCTCTTTGGAAAACCATGCTATTGAAGGAAAATCCCAACGCACTAATCTATCAGTAATCTAGTCTTTTGGCAGGAATAAATAAATTTTTGTGCAAGGAAGATGATTTATACGTTGAGATTCGTTCGAGGTATCTCCACGAGAGGATTCGATAAACCAACGGCAATACGACCATTGGAGCTTTGTTCTTCCAACATCGATAAACTTTGTTCTGCCAACATCGATAAATTTAAAACTTCAAATGGCTGTTTTAGATACTAGCATACCCAGCATGATGGTTCGGAATGGTAAGGGAATGGCGCTAATCTTCGTGGTTCTGGTTTTACTGCTCATCGGTGGAATTTTTACTAACATCGCTACCCTTAATTACATAGAAATCTTACGCCTCAGGAAGGAAATAAATGTCGATAGGGCGAAAGATATGGCTCTGTTCGCTCTCGGTTTGGCCCTTGAAAAATTGCAAAAATTGACGGGATGCGATACCCGTGCGACGGCTCTAGCAGGATCAATTGGTAATGTCAGTGGTGGGAAAAAGCATTATGTTGGGGTCTGGGATAGTTCCGAGAAGAGATCCAGGGATGAACAAAATTTTCTCGGATGGTTGGTTTCCGATGAAAATTCAGGAAATTTTGATTCCATTTTTTACGATGAACCTGGGAAAGCAGAAAAGATTTTTTCTTCGGCTATGGGTGATGATGTTTATATTAAACCGGTTGCCCTGAAAGATTCCAACGGAGTGGTTGGCCAATATGGCTTTTGGATATGCGACGAAAGTCAGAAAGTAAAAATTAACCTGATTGATAGGTACTCGCAATCTTCGGATCCTAGAGCTAGGAAAATTCGTTGCTGTTGTCCGCAAACATTTGATATTGGTCCGATTTTTGGGAAAGATAGTCGAATAAAAAATAATCTTATCCTGACAAAATTTGATTTTCCAGAACAACTTTCCACCCTAGGGCCATCTGCCCAAAAAGTTTTTTCACGGAACAGGCACATTCTGACCCTACATTCCCATGGAGTCTTGGGTGATGCTAAGCGGGGAGGTCTTCGCCAGGACCTGTCCCGGTTGGCAAATCATAGAACTTCCAATGGTCCTAGACAGTATTTATTCACCCCACAAACGGAACTACCGGCCTATGTTCCCACGCTGGATTTCCTACTATCATTTTTTGATCTATCCAATAGGTTTAAGAACAACAGTATTCCGGTGTTTGCCACGGATCCGATGTTTCGACCTCAGATGTTTAAAAACTATGATGGGGCAACCATAAATTTCCCCGGGAATGATTTGCAGCCCGCGACAACGCACGGAGTCTATCCTTTGGTGGTGCAGTCGAATATCAATATTGGAGTGGCTATCATCGATGGATATTTCGCTTTTAGTTTTATTCCGCAGATTGTGCTTTGGAATCCCTATGACGTTGATTTGCAGCCGACGAATTATGTGCTGGAACTGTGCGTTCCCCACAACGATCCGGCTAATACGATTGGATTGACACTGCTTGGATTTAACGATGCACGGCAGGACTTTGTGAATTTGGTGGCACGTAATTTGACGGATCCTCAACCCACAAATGATGTGTCTCCCATTTTAAAATTAAGATTTTTCTCAAGTTTTAGAGCTGGAGAAACCAAAATATTTTCATTGCCAAATTCCCAAGCCCTTGACTGGAGCAAGGGGAACCAACTATCCAACGTGGATGACTTGTCAAAGTTCATATATATGGATACCGGTGTCCCCGTTGGCAGGTATGCCACGATTAAGTTGCAGTGTAGAAATGCAAATGGTAGTATCAATAAATACTGGGATTGTTTTTACTGGAGGTTAAGGGGTGACGACGGTAAAATTTTGCAGGAGATTGCAGAGCTAGACCCTCGGGGTAATGAAAAGATCGAATGCGAACGTGCGGTTTTGGGCAGAAATATTAATTGCTTTGCATTCTGTTCTCGCATGAAATATGGTATTCTCGGCGATGCCGATGGTAGAGATGGGGTACGGTGGTTGGCCATGTGTAATCCGCGGGCCCAGTATGTTAACCGTGCGGTGTGCCAAGGATATTCATCGATATTTTTCCAGGGAGGTTTTGTTTCGGGAAATTGGAATTGGGACACGCATATCATTGGTTCGGCAACGCCTATGGGTTTGGACAGGGCACTGCTTGACTATTTAAATGGCTTGGTGTTATTTGACATTCCCGATGCAACCCATGGTGTTTTGAACATTGGGCACTTGCGGCACGTAAATTTTTTGCCATTTGGATATTTTTCGAGTCAAATTTTTGGGAGTTCACGGGCAAGTCCATTTGTGCCAATGGATAAAACGTTCCATGAAAATACAGCAGTGCCTACGACCTGGTCATCCCATGGGAAGGTTGAATCCCTCTACGACTATTCGTACTTGCTAAACGGGGTTATTTTTGATAAATATTTCATTTCCACGGAAAGGGACCGGGCTACTGGCGCTGATAATTCGCTATCGTTGGCGAATAAACGGTTTAAATTGTTAGAAAATGTATCATTGGCGAATGGTGAAAATTTGGCACAAATTCTGTTAATCGACGGACCGTTTAACGTAAATTCAAGGAACTCCATTGCTTGGCAATGTGTTTTGTCATCGGCAAAAAATGATTACGGCGATGTTATTTTCCCGAGATTTTACGGTGAAAAATTGCTGAACAAAATGCCGTCCTTTGACGAAGGAAAGATCAAAAATTTATCCGAGAAATTGACAGATTTGATGAAAAAGAGACACAAGCCATTTTTCAGCATTGGTGAATTTGTAAATAGAACAATTGCAGAAGATCCGGTACGGTGTAGTAGGGCAGGAGATTTGCAGAAAGCAATAGATGATTCTAAACTAAATGCAGCCTTTGAAAACCATTGTGTCAATTTTTCCAAAAACATTCCATTCTACGATGACGCATCGGCAAGTGGATTTTTGGAAGAAAATTTGCCGAATGTTATCAATCAGGCGGATATTTTACAAACAACATCCCATTTCCTATGCACGCGGGGCGATACCTTTTTAGTTCGTGCGGTTGGCCATCACGTTGATTCCAGGGGTAAGGTTGTCGAACGGGCATATTGTGAGGCAATCGTCCAACGGGTTCCGGAGTATGTCAACAAAGATGAAAATGCTCCGGATGATGCGGAAGAAAATTTGTCCAGGATAAACGAGAAATTTGGTCGCAGGTACAAAATAATTCTATTTCGCTGGTTGGACGGCAGTGAAATTTAGTCTGCTTCTCATATGTCAATTTTTCAGACATGCCCTTTCCTTTGATATTTCTGATGAAATAATTCTAGATGGGTAAAAATTTTAAAAAATAGTTGACAGATTGTTATAATTGTTACAATGGCTTCCAACCATGGGACATGCATTAATTGATTTGATCAATACCTGGGGGTTGAACAGCAATGCCGTAGATAAACCGGTGGTAGCGTTTATTTCCGATGAATATTTTTTCTTCGATGAAATCAAGCTTCCCAATGGATCCTTACAAAAGGAGGAAATTAATAGTATGGCTCAAGTAGCCATAGAGACTGTTTTCCCTGCGGAAAAGCAGAAAATACTTTCTGGATTTTTTACAAATCAAGGCAAAAATTGTGTAACAATTTTTGTCGCTTCTAAAAATCGAATACTGTCGGAAATACCGGACTTAAAAACTTGTACCTATTGGCTCCCGGAAAGGTTTTGCCGAGAAAATATCAAAGGTAACACCACAATAATTCAGGCCAATGAAAAGTGTGCTACCATCAACGTCGACGGAGACGGTAGTCTAGCAATACAAGGCAAAAAATTCAATCTTTTTTCCGAGGATTTTTGGAATGCTGAAATGCACGAACAACAGGAAAAAAGCATTGCCAGAAAAGCTGAAAAAATAAATAGCTGGTACAAAAAAATCATTTCTCCACTGATTTCCGCGACATCCGTTTTGTTTATGCTAGTAATTGTTTTGGTGGCGATACGCTCTTCAATTGGATTTCGACAGGCGGTGTTAGAAAAAAGGCGGCCTAGAATTGCTCGAATAATTGAGCGTAAAAAATTGTACGATGAAATTTGCGTTTTTTCCGAAGGGAAGGCCCTATATTTTAAGCGATTGGAGGCAATAAATAAAGTTCGACCAGCTCAACTATTTTTTAGTCAATTTACAATGAGCGGACCTAGAGCTATGCAGTTCGTTGGAGTGTGCGATTCGATCGTTACGTTAAACCTATTTGTGGAAAATCTAAAAAAAGAATCCTCCATACATACGGTATCAACACCAAGTGTTTCTTCATCATACAAGGGAACAACTTTTAATCTTGAAGTAGGATATTTTTAATTGTGAAAACAGATATAACCAGCATTTTACAGCAATTTCGATTGTTACCGATAAAGCAAAAAACAATTTCCGTTGTCTTATTGGGACTAATATTTCTGGCGTTAGCATGTCTATCAGTTGTTTTGGTAATATCCTTTCCCCAAAAAATACGTAAAATACATTCCATGTACGATGGACAAAAAGTTTGGCTTTCACAGTCGGCGAAAATAGAAAAAAATTTAAGCGACTTTGCCAAATCGGGCACGGGTTATAAAAAACAAAATTTGCCAAAGGTGGTAGCTTCCATCGAAAAAATAGCGGCTAAAACTGGTACTAATTATACGCTTACAGAGGTAGAGAAGGGGCATATCGAACAACTAACGATTCATCATTACAAAGTTTCATTTGACGGAATATCCCTTGCTGGAATAGTTGCATTTTCTAATCAAATAGAGGCACTGGATAGCAATATTGCCATATCGGAAATACAAATAAATGCCCAGGGGCAACTGTTGAATACATATTGTATTATTTCAATTTTGGATACGGAATAGGATAAAAACATGAAAAAGCACATACTAGTATTCGTTCTTTTAGTTTTGTGCATACGATTTGCGTATGCCGAAGAAGAAGAAGAAGAAGCCTTCCAGGCTGAGGACTCCGTGGTAAAAAGTATCGCGCTATCGGATGCTCCGCTATCTCAGGTCCTATATATTATGGAGGAACTAACGGGCAAGGCCGTTCTGCAGGATAGTCAGCTGGGGAATGTTCCAATAAGCTTGCAAATTCGGAAAGAGATCAGCAAAGAAGAAGCAGTACGGGTCATCGAAAGTGTGCTGGCAATAAATCATGTTGCGATAGTGGAACTTGGCGATGGGTTATTGAAAGCTGTTAGCACGAAATCCGCACCCACCCAATCTCCATTCTTCATAGAAAATTCATTGCTAGATGTGATCCCTAGCGAGAAGATTTGTTCCAAAATCTTTCAACTGCGCTACTTATCGGTTGATGAATTTTCAAAATTAATAACCGGCTTGCTAAACCCGGAGATAGCATCGACCATAGTGTTTAGTGATTCCAATTCCATGCTGATAACGGATTCCATAGCCAATTTGCAGCGCATAGAGCTAATACTTAGCAGGGTAGATATTCCGAAACATTCCGTCCTCGATTCGAAAATATTCCGCATAAAGCATGGCGATGCCAAAGAGGTTGCCGATCTTTTGAATAAAGTTATCAAAGGACAGCTAACCACACAGAATAAGGAGTCGGGTAACGCTTCCAATGGCTCCACGGAGCGTCAGAACGCATTGGAAAATGTGTCATCTTTCCAGTTTTCAAAAAATTTGACCATTGAACATGACACCCGTAGCAATGCCGTGATTACCTGTGGAACGTCGAAGGATATTGAACTTGTCGAATCGATAATCAACCAAATAGACGTGTTGCTGGATCAGGTCAGGATCGAGGTGGTCATTGCCAAGGTTACCCTTGCCAAAGGGCAAGCTTCAGGGTTAGATTCTTTGGGGATTAAAAATAAAGCAAATGGTATGACAAATAGCAATTTTAATCCAATAATAGAACCACAATTTTCTAAAACAGAATCCATTTTATCAGAAAACCCACTTTCCATAGATGGCACCATAAAGAATTTTGCATTGGATGTGGTTTTCAACAAAGCCCGCAGCGATTCCCATGTGAAAATCCTATCGGCTCCAACGATTGTGACAACCCATAATCGGCAAGCACTGGTGAAAATCGTTGATTCACAGCCCATCGTAACATCCGACATTTCCGAAGCAACTGGAGCAGCTACTACGGCACTTAAGAGTACCATTGAGTATAAGGATGTTGGCATCGAATTACAGGTTAAGCCACTGATTGGAATAAATGGCGTAATACAGCTTGAAATCAGCCAAAAGGTTGAAGATAAAAAAACGGATATTTCAATCAATCACAACCCGATGCCCATAATGTCCAAGAGTGAAGCCGTATCATTTGTGAGCGTATACGATGGAGATACGGTGATACTGGCTGGATTGCAACAGAAGAAGATCACAAAGAACAGTGGCAAATTGTGGTTACTGGGAGATATCCCTGTGATCGGAAATTGGTTGTTTGCTCCAAAAGGTGTCGAAGAGGAAACCACGGAACTAATTATCTTTATCAAACCTACCATCATTTCAAACCCGGCCAATGAAAGAGCGTTTGCCAAGCAGACGCTTGATGGGTCAGAATTGCAACCGGAAATCGAACACTATAACAAAGCTGGAAAGTTCCTGCCAGGCATGCAATTTCCAAAAGGAACATTGAGAGATCCATTCGTTGATTACGGCCAAATGTCTCCCGAAGGCAGTCTTTCGAGAAAATGCAAATGTAAAAATTTGGGGAAGTGCAAATGTAGAAACGAGTGCAAATGCAAGGCGAAAAAAACAGATTCAAAGTGTGCTGTCAATCCAGCGTCGGAAGAAGAAGCGTTAGTAGAGTTACTCGGTACGGATACCTATGTCGCTGAACAACTGAAAAGTGCTAAGTCTTCAGACGATAACAACTCTGCAAAACATACCAGAAGACGTCTTCGAAGGAGAGCAAATAGAAAGGCACCGTCCATGGAAACGGAAACAACCACCACCGAGGGACCTAATTCAAAGGTAAATACCGTTGAAAAATATGGAAAACCTTTGATCGATAAAAAGCAGGGTAGCAAAAAATTTAGTTCTATCAAATCATAGAAGGAGAGCGCTATGCAATCAACAAAACTAATATTAGTCCTTGTGTTGTTTTTTTCACCATACCTTATGGGCGAAAATTTTGAGTCGCTCATAGCGAACTCTCCGTTTGTAGGACAAGCCTCGTCGGCTATCGGTGGATCAAAAAAAAGAGCCGGTGATATTGATATTAATTACGAACTGCGAGGAATATTGATTAGGGATGGTGCTAGGTTATTTAACATATATAATCCAATAAGCAATAAGAGTAAATGGGTTAGGCAGGGAGATAGCCGTGCTCAGATGACGGTAGATTCCTTCGATGAGCGTAATAAAACACTGTATTTTCACACGTCCGATGGAAAAAGTTTTTCAGTGAAACTGAAAAATACTTTAAATGAACTAGATGGACTGGGTGTTATTCTTAAATGATCCACAAATTGTAATGGAGAATTAAATTTTATGGATATTCTTTCTGGAAAATTGTCCGAATTGGGACAGGAAAATTTTGATAGAATTACGTCAGCACCTATCCAAAGACGTGCGGAAGTTTTAGCAAAAGCATTGTGCTGTGAAAATGAAAGGCAAGCAGTTATTTGGTTAGCCGAAAATTTAGAAATTCCATTCCTGGAGCAGTTTCAATTTGATAAATCATACATCGACATATACCCTCCAGAATTTTTGAATGCCTATGGCATCTTGCCGATTAATGATGTGACGGGTGAAGGTAGATTTTGTGTGATAAGCTGTTGGCCGTTGGAAGAAAAAGTCTGCCGACAAATCGAAGTGTTTTCTGGACGCTATCCGGAAATATGCCTAGGGATACCATCCGAAATAGCGGGCGAATTGGGTATCCATTTTGGTCTTTCTTCTGATGAACGTTTTGTCGACCTGACAACTGCGCAACAAGAAAATGAAACGCAAGCAGGTGAGGCTAAGGACGAAGATGAGGCAGCCGTTGTAAAATTTGTAAATGATGTTATTCGTCGGGCATTAAAATCGCGAGCCACGGATATTCATTTCGAACCACAAAGAAATTTTTTGCAGATAAGGTATCGGATAGATGGTGATTTGGTTGCCGTACGGGTTCCCGATAATTTGGTGAAATTTCAGGCAGCCATTATTTCACGCCTGAAAATTATGGCATCGCTGAATATTTCAGAAAAACGTCGTCCACAGGATGGCAAAATTTCATTCAGGGATGGCAAAGATATTATCGATGTTCGCATATCTACGCTGCCTGTTGTGCATGGAGAAAGCGTTAGCCTTAGGTTACTAAAGCAGGGAGGTGATGCTCCGGTCTCCCTACGTGATTTAGACATGACGGGGTATCAATTTAAAGTAGCGGAAAAAGCATTAAGTAAACCGCATGGAATAGTTTTGGTTACTGGTCCAACGGGCTCTGGGAAGTCAACGACGCTCAGTGCTTTTTTGCGCCACGTCTATTCCCCAACGACCCGTCTAATAACCGTTGAGGATCCCGTTGAATATGAAATTGCCGGTGCCAATCAAGCACAAGTACACGCAGAAATTGGACTAACTTTTGCTGGCATATTGCGTTCCATATTGCGTCAGGATCCTGATATCATCATGTTGGGAGAAATTAGAGATTCCGAGACTGGAGATATTGCAATTCGTGCAGCAGTTACGGGACACTTAGTCCTAAGCACCCTACACACAAATGATGCGGTTGGGTCCATAACTCGTCTAAAAGATATCGGCATAGAGCACTACATGATTGCATCCGCTGTGGAAATGGTATGTGCTCAAAGGCTTGTCCGCAGACTATGTCCACACTGTGCCAAGGAATCAACGAAACTCAACACGCCCGAAGAGTTGGAAAGACTGCGTTGCCTTTTCAAGGCTTCGGAACTACCTGCCAACATAAAGTTGATGGAAGCTGTGGGGTGCGAACGTTGTAATGGTATCGGATTCCGTGGCCGGATGGCAGTTTTCGAAACCCTTGGCATGAATGAAAAAATTCACGAGGCCATTGTCAATAATGCATCGGAATCTGAAATCCGTGCCATTGCCATCACCGATGGAATGACGTTTTTGGCCCAGGATGCTTTCCTACGCGCATGTCGGGGATTGACTACGATTGAAGAAGCAGTACAGCTAATCCCATAGTTGTTTAGATCGACCCACGTTCTCTTTTGAAAAATATTAAATAGGACAAAATTGGTTTCCTGGGTGGGTCATAAGGTGTTATTTTTGCATTATCTGCAACATTTGTCCATTTTTGAATAGTGTTACCGCACGTGTACTTTCAGACACAGCGATGGCAATGCATTCGGCCACGCTTGATATTGATGCTGCGGCAGTATGTCTTGTTCCAAATCCTCCAGGCATAACGACATTGTGATTCGGTGTGTAAATCAATGTTCCTGCGGATTCTATTATGCCGTCGCCGCGGATTACAAAGGCTCCATCTATTAGGGAAAATTCTTTGATAGTTTCATCCATAAATGAATTGAAAATATTTCGTTCGGATTCTGGATAGCCATAGAATGGGTTACAAACGAGCGGTTTCATGAACAGGGAAATTTTGTTGATGTCCCCGATGACAAATAGGCAGCCGACGGCTTTCCCTTCCCGCCCTTCGATGGCAATTTCCGTGGCGATTGATAACACACGTTCCAACACCTCAGGTTTTATGTCATCCTGTAGAAATTTTGTATCGGAGGAAATGACTTGATAGAATTCCTTTTGAACATCGACTATGAATAACGTGTCCAAAACATTTGGAACTGTGTTACTCCCAATGCAGCAAATTTTTGCGTCGTGGGGGATGATTTTTTTTGCTATGCCTAGTAGGATTGTTCCCCTAAAACCACGAATCCAGTTTGTTGGTATTATACTGACGCGAAACTCCACATGGGAATTATAGATAATACTGCTCGAATCGGACTCGCTTTGTATGACATTTATTAGCCCTAGCCCACTAAAAATTTCTTCTATGTCAATGTTATTGAGATCAATGTTACCAAATAGCATAACATTCGTGCATTGCGATTGCCGTGCAATTTCGACGGCATTTTTCAGGAAAATTTCATTGGGGTCTACTTGGACAAACTTGACCTTTTTGTTGGCATTTTTCAACAAATCTACCAGTTCAGCTTTGAACGATTCAAATGTTTCTGCCTTCTGTAGGGGCCTAATGACCGATAGTTTTTGAAAGAAATTTACCAGGTTAGCAATGATTTTTAAAAAGTTGTGCTCTTTTTTCGACACCAATAACAGGACTATGATGCGCACATGTTCTCTTACATTTGCGAAATCGTATTTCACGCCATTTTTGGACCATCCAATGCATATTTCATAGGGGGATGAAAAGTCTAAACGCAAATGGGGGATAGCGATCCTATTGCCTATGTAAGATATGCTGTCATTTTCCTTAGTTTCCAAATCTGAAGCGACCTCATCAACATTTCCCCCAAAACTACTAGTCGACAATATTTCGCTTATAGCACCTTTAAAAGATGGACTGGACAATTCTACAATGGAATCATAATTAAAACATTGACCCAAACTCATTTTATGTAACCTGCCTAGCAGTGAATAGAATTTCTTAAAAATTTAAAGATAAATATATTAAACAATTCTTTGGGTAACAAAATTGTGGTGCATTGGTACGGGCACAAAAATTTAACGGTTTCGGCTAATCCTCATAGGGGCAGGTCGTTTAATTCTCTGCTAGACGCGACATTTTATTCCTTGTTCCTGGGATTTTGATTTGTTTCTAAAAACAAAAAATGTCATCATAATACTTCCTCCAAATTGTACAATTTAGGCACGTTTACCCTATAAAACTTTTCTGCGACGAACAATGCTCCCCGTGCAAAAATTTCCCGATTTGTTGCCCGATGTGCTATTTCCAAACGTTCTCCCAGGCCGAAAAAGTAAACATCATGTTCTCCGACAACGTCTCCGCCCCGTAAAGCGTGCATCCCAATGCTTCCAGGCACATGCTCCGATTTCCCACGGCGTCCGAACTCTCTGACACTATCATGTCTTATGTTTTTTATGTCGCTAAGGATGGACAGGGCTGTGCCACTTGGAGCGTCTTTTTTTTGTGTGTGATGCTTTTCCACTATTTCTATGTCAAAGTTTTTTGGTAATTTTTTGGTGGCTTCTCCTACGAGTTTTCTGAGAACATGGATTCCCACGGAAAAATTTGGAGATGTCAAAATTGGGATAATTTTTGCAAAATCTTCCATTTTATGGAGATCTTCATTGGTCAATCCCGTTGTCCCCGTTAAAACTGGAATTTTAAATGTTACGGCAGCTGCACATAGTTTTATTGTAGCAGGAGGAGCGCTAAAGTCTATGCAAATGTCCGGTTTTGTTTTTCCGAAATCATACCCTATCGTCGATCTGTTGATTTTGGAAACGATTTCATACCCTAGTTCATTGGCCACTTTAGTAACTAGCTGCCCCATCTTTCCAGAACTCCCACTGAGTGCTATTTTCACGGAATTTCTTCTATGGGAAAGTCGATGTTTTGTCAATTTGATAAAATGGTGTTGTTTAAAATTTATAGCCGCCTATATTATTCCCATACCAATTCCATTCCCATGTGCTGTACCTGTTTCGATGGGTTTGGCATTGTTTCCCGAGGTCTTATTTCCGTTTTTCCAGTCGTTGGTTTTTTTCATTTGCATTGATGCATCCTAATTTTTCGGCGAATATTGTTTCGCGGATTTGATCATTGATGTTTTGTACGGTACCAGGAGAATGGGGAACGAACACGACGTTTGAGTTCGAATGGCTTCCAATTTCCTTGAGCGTATCGATATATTGGATTAACATGACCATGTCCATTACGGTTGCCGAATTTGATCCGGGAACGTGTTTAACAAAGTCTTCGACGGAACGACTGAGTCCCTCTATGATAGCAGCCCGTTGTCCCGCGATACCTTTTCCATGTAAAACGTTGGCTTCTGCTTCCGCTTCCGCCTGTTTTACCCGAATAATTTTTTCACTTTCTCCCCGTTCCGTAGCAGCAACACGTAACCGTTGGGCCGTATTGATTTCATTCATTGCAGCCTTAACGTTTGCATCTGGATTAATGTCCGTTATCAGGGCTTCAACAATTTCATAGCCAAAATCGGACATTGTTTCACCCAAATTTGCTTTTACTGCGTTTGCGATGTCATCTTTCCTCGAAAAAACATCGTCCAAAATTAGTAGTGGAACTTGGGCACGGACCAAATCAAATACAAAAGATTTGATCTGGGCTTGGTGGTCATCGAGGGTATAATAGGCTTGGAAGACTTTCTCCTTGAGCACACGGTATTGAACAGCAACGGCAACGTTTACAAACACATTGTCTTGGGTTTTTGTTTCAACTTCCACGTATAATTGGTGTATGCGCAGTGATATCCTACCGACAATCATGTCGACCCCAGGAATACGCCACGACAAGCCAGGATTTACTACGCGGTAAAATTTTCCTAGTCTTTCTAGGATGACACATGTTTGCTGTTTAACGACAAAAAAACCAGAAACTACCACTATCGCGATGGCGACAACTATCGCCCAGAATCCACTCGGTTCCATGGTTGGTATGGATGGTTTTTCATCGATTTTTGTCAATAAATTTGTGCGTCCTTTGGTTTACAAAGTGAAAGCAAAATTTGTAGGGAAACGTTTGAAAAATATTTTGGCAGGTTTTGTATTAGTAATGCCGTAGCGAGAGCATCAAACAGGGAATTGTGAAAATTTGTGGCGGAGAATGGACAATATTGCTTTGCCAACTCCCCCAGGAGGGAGTGTAAATCGAAGGAAGCGACAAGGTCTTGTAATTCGTAGGATATTAGACCTCTGAATAGCCGCCGATAGGCCAATTTAGTATCTATCCACGGTCCCCAGGATACCGTTGTGCCATCGCCTACGAACATGGGAACGTTTCCTGGAGAAGGCCAGTGATGGCGCAGCAAACAATCTTCCGTTTGGGCCGAATGGGCAGCTAAAATCCCTGACCGTCTCAGAGATAAAAAGTACTCCAAATAATTTTCAAAAAAATTTGTGCAATGTTCCATCCGTGCATTTTTTATTTCAAAATTTTCCATGGTAACTACCCCAAACTCTGAAATCCCCAAATTTCTATTCCCTTCAAAATCTATGACATGGATGATGTTCATTTGTTCACATTGCCCTACGGAATAATTTTATGATGGGGAGAAGAATTAGAATATTGGTTATCCAGGCGGCCAATGCTGGCCGAAGAATTCCATTGCTTCCAAGGGTTTCGCAGATGGTTCCACAGAAGAGAAATATTAGTAGAAATCCGGAAGCTCTGGCAATGTTTACACAAGGATTAACTCTTATGCCCATCACTGCAAATGGAATCGCCAGAAATAGAATGATCATGCAATCGGCAGCGTTGGCGAATATCTGGTGAAATTTTACCCAGAAAACATTTTCTGCGGGTTCACTACGGCAGTATTTGATGGCTTCCAATACTTCGGAAAGTGATAAATCCTTTGGTTTTTTCAAGGACGCTAGCATAATCTTGGGAGTCTCGGCAAACGTTTCGAAAGCTTTTTCGGCAAACAACTTGACTCCAGTTGGCAATTCGGTCTTTGGGTCAAAGATTATGACGCTGCAATTTTTACAGATCCAATATTTCTTGTCTTTGGAAAATGTTGCAGTCTGGGCAAATATTCTTGATTCTTCCACGTTTTTATCGTTGTAACAGCTAATTGTTACATCCTTTGCCGTGTGGGATAATTTGTTCAAACTTTTGAAAAACCACAGGCGATTGTTTACGTGATTGTAAAACCCCATTTTAGGAGCTATCGTTGCGTATCCTCCTCTGAGATCTGTTTTCAGTCGGAAAGTTGTTACATAATCGATCGCACTTGGAATGATGAAGGATTCAAAAAGTAGATTGCATAGGGCCAAAATAATTCCACCGATTATTATGGGTTTGGAAATTTCCAAAATGCTCATTCCGGCACATCGTGCCCCGATGATTTCATTTTTTCTATGAAGCTGCCCCAGTGCAAATAGGACAGATACGAAAATTGCAAGTGGGATAACAAATGAAGCAAACGAAACACTCAGGAAAAAATAATATTTGACCAATTCTGTAAAACCACTTTGAGCTTTTACAAAGAGATAAAAATTTTTATACACATCCTCGAGCAGGAGCAGGCTTACTATTGTAAAATAGGTACATAGGAATGATTTAAGCCATTTGGATAGTATGTATCTACGGAACAGCCTCATGGAGCGCCTAATATAACCCTTTTGCCTTTAAGGCAAGATATTCATTTTGCAAAAGGCCATACATTAATACATTTTCAAATTTTCCAAATCGTTTCAGTGATTCCCGGGAGTTTCCTTCCAATACAAATCCACATTTCTCTATTACACTTTTGGAAGCCGCATTGTTTTCTCGATGGGTTACATGTGCCCTATGCATGTTCAAATCTTCAAAAACATGGACGATTGTCCGTTTGGAAGCTTCCGTACAATATCCTTTGTTCCATTCTTCGGCACTGATCCAGTAATGCAGTTCGCAATTTTCTTGTTCCCTGTATAAACTGAGCCCCATGGATCCTATGAAATTATTCGTTTTCTTACCACAGATGGTCCAATAGCAACAGGTACCCTGCCCCATTCCTTTATCCACGTTGCGTGTCCAAATTTCTGCCATTTCCATGGTATACGGATGGGGAGTATATGACAAATTATCCGATACCCGCCTATCGTTGACACATTTTTGAATGTGAGTCACATCGCCAACGCACACGGGACGCAGCAGCAATCGCTGCGAATATAAAATGGGAGCTGTTTTTAGGCCTTGAAGCCACGAATCAACCAAAGTAGACATGGTTACTCCGTATGTTTTTCTAGGCAGATACCATAAAACCACCCGTTGATTGACCTACCGACGGGGATCCCCCTCCCTGCTGCAATTTTGGATATTCCGTTGACCAATACTCTACAGCATTTACAAAATCTTCCATGCGTTCGTACAAACGTTCTTCATCGAACATTGCTAGCGGGATAATCTCTCTCAATATGATCGTATCAGGGCTATCCCCTTCATTGGGCTCAAGAAATAACCTGGCACCTGCCGTCCCAGCCCAAAAGAAATTATCTCCGAGTAATTTCTTATATGCTTCCAGGGAAAATTTTTCAAGTTCTCCGACAACGGACGTTAGTATAAATTCATCCTTATCGGTCTCAAATATACACGTTACATGAAACTTTTGATCAAAGAGCAGATAGGTTTCATTTTTTTCATTAAGCTTCAGGGACTCTAACTTCAATCGCAACGCCAAATTGGCTAACGCATCCTCAACCTTTGTTCTACTAGCACTCATTTTCACACCTTTGATAATTAAGTTTTGTAAACGATCAATAGGAAAATTTTCCAAAGCATAGGAATTTTTATTTCTTTAGGCAAGATTAATTACACAGGGGTTAAAGCAATCCCAGTTGCATTTTCCCTTCCGCCGTAATCATATCAGCATTCCAGGGAGGATCGAAAACAAAACTTACGTCAACTTTTGCACATTTTCCCGTATCCCCAATTGCTGATTTTACATTTTCTGCGATCACGTCGGCAAGTGGACACCCCGGCGACGTCAGGGTCATTTCGATATTTACATCAAATTTATCTTTCCTGCAGTTTTTTACATCTATTGCATAAACCATGCCTAAGTCGACAATGTTCACCCCAATTTCGGGATCGTAAACGGTCTTGAGAACATCCCAAAAATATTCTACCGCGGCCGTGCTGTTGTCATTTTCTATCATCTGGAGATCACTTCGACAAGCCTGTCAATTGCCACAACGATTTCATTGGCGGATAACATATCCTTGACCTTGGCGTGGCCAGTCTTTGCTTCCTCTTCTCCGAAAATTATTGCATACTTCGCATTTACCTGGGCTGCCATTTTTAATTGCTTACTAAAGGTTGTCGGGTCTAGGCAATAGTCGGTATTTATCTTTTGCCCGCGCAGCATTGTTGCTTGCTGCAGGGCTAACTTTTCCGTTTGTGTGGAATACACGATGAAACAGTGTATATTTTTTGACAGTTTTGGAACGATATTTTTTTCTTTCAATAGGTTTCCAAGCGTAACATCTCCGATCGCAAACCCAACGGCGGGCAAATCCGCATATCCTAGCCTTTTAATTAGGTTGTCGTATCTCCCACCGCCTGCCAGGGCACGGGATTGGCCACTGCGTTCAAATATTTCAAAGACAAACCCAGTATAATAGGCCAGTCCCCGCACTATGTTAAGGTCAATGGTTACAAAGTCAGACACGCCAAATGCTGTTATCCTAGCTAGCAATTGGGCCAATTCGTCGATTCTCTCGGCGAAGATGTCATTTGCAAATTTTTTAAAAAATTCCCGAATGCCGCTTATCGAACGAATGGCTCTAATTTCCAAAAGATCATCGAATATTTTTCGGCCATTACCTTTGCAAATTTTATCCAAGCTTTCGATGGTTTTCGATGGCTCTTCCCGTTCAATTTTATCAATTATTCCAAGTACTCCCGGGATATCATCTTCTCCCATGTTATGGGATCGGATAAATAATGTCCATAGCTGCCTATCGCTGAGCCGAACATGGAAATCCTCTGCCGTCAATCCGAAATTTTTCAACACATGGATTCCCAGTAGAATTATTTCAGCGTCAGCGTACGATGACCTATTCCCAAATATATCGGCATTAAATTGATAGAATGACCGCAAGCGTCCCCTTTGTGGACGTTCGTAGCGAAACATTTCTGAAATGCTGAACCATTTGATGGGTCGTCTCAGTGTACTTGCCCGTGCTCCGACCATGCGGGCGAGGGATGGTGTCATCTCTGGGCGCATGGCAACCGACCGGCCTCCCCTATCTTCAAAGTTGAACAATTGCGAAACGATTTCCTCGCCAGACTTTGCCATGAACAATTCCATGGGTTCTAGAATTGGAGCGTCATATTCTTCAAACCCGAATGTTATCGCAGATTGGCGAAAACGTTCAAAAATGAAGTTTTTAAATGCACAATCGTCGGGATAAAAATCCCTAAAACCTGCTAATGTCTGAAACGTAGACATACTTTACTTCTATGAATTAAAGCAGAAATTTTTCAATGCCAAAAGTAGATACGCCATGGAAATCCTGTGGTGGGAATTTATGTCCATAAAAAATATAATCCCTTCATGGGAATCTAATCTTTCGAATAGTTTGATCAGAATTTTATCATTATTTTTCTTTACGCCGGAAATTTTTTATTTAAAAGTCGATAAACTTTTGGAAAGAAATGGCAATGGATGCAGGCAAATGGTGTATCGTTCGGCTAGGTGATGACTACAATTGGTGGGTACATGAGGCCAGTGACGATACTTTTTGTGATACGGAGTTGGGTATTCTTGACCCGAAACAGATAGAGCATATGACTGATCTATTGGGCCAATTGAAGCAATATGGCCTCGATGATGAAGTGGTCAACGATGCATTTATTCCCTATGTGATTGATAGGGAGATGCCAAAGGAAATGCTCAGATTATACGAGGTGAAAGACAATATTTTAAGTCCACGCGAACGTATTTTTTGTCTGCCCAATAGTTCCGGTGAGCAGGAAGGAATGTTTGCTGAATTCATAGATCACATAATGGCTTTGCGAATAAAACTATTGAACGCGAGTTTTGATTTTAAACAACCCTTGAATTTGGAAGAGGTTGAGGATATTTTGCACGCTGAACAACAGGAACGATATATTGCTGGCATTAGGACCCATGCCTTTGATGAAATTATGTCCATATTAGACTATGTTCCCGCCGGATATAGCTTGGATGCAGACATCGAAGACGAAAATGAGGATAAGGAAGACCTTGATTTGTTAGAATTTGACGATGACGTGGAAGAATCATTGAAGATCGAGGGAGATAATGTCGGCGATTGGTAATGGTTTTAGGGGCTATGATGGTGGGCAGGTGTGTTTATAATTTGTGAGAAAGTATTCCATAGCTGTATTTTTTGTAGTACTACTACTGTTTGCTGCATTTTTTATTTGGCCAATTTTTCAAGTTTTACGCAGTGGGTTTACCACGTCGGATGGCCATTTTACGCTGGCCTATCTCTCTGCAATTTTTAGCAATAGGCTGTATCTAATAAGCATTAAAAATTCGATATTGCTGGCGACTATTACCACCATAATCGCTTTTCTAATAGCACTTCCACTGGCGTATTTTACGGATCGCTATGATTTTCCTGGGAAAAAAATTTTTACCAATATCGTCCTGTTGCCCATCATGTTACCTCCATTTGTTGGAGCCATAGGGGTTCACCACATGCTTGGTATTCGTGGGATGCTAAATAGCATTCTTTTGAAAGTAGGCATTATTGATGGGGCACATTTGATCGATTGGCTAGGCGACTACAAACTGATCGGCATGTGTTTCCTAAATGCCATCAGCCTATACCCTGTACTATATTTAAATTTGGTGTCAACACTGGCAAACATTGATCCTTCGCTCGATGAAGCAGCTGGGTGTCTCGGGTGCCATGGGTTAAAAAGGTTTTTTAAAATTACATTTCCGCTGATGCGATCTGGAATTTTTGCCGGCGTAACATTGGTATTCATTTGGTCGTTCACCGAATTAGGGGTACCGCTAATTTTCGACTATAATTTGGTTGTTTCCGTCCAAATCTACAACGGGTTAAAAGTGATTAACGACAATCAGTTACCTTTTGCCTTAGTTAGCGTCGTACTCCTGCTATCTTTAGCGTTTTACATCTTCGGTAAGCTGCTAATGGGGAACCAAAATTACGCGATGATGGCAAAAGCATCCCATGTCCCTTTGGCTAAAAAAACAGGATTTTTCAAAAAATTGATCTGCTGTTCTTTGTTCATCGGTGTTACCGTTGTAGCTTTAATGCCGCATGTTGCCGTGGTTTTGACATCATTTGCTGGGGATTGGTATAATTCAATATTTCCCAACGTTTGGACCTTGGACAATTACAAAATTACGCTCGGTCATCCTCTTACAATTCCGTCGATACAGAACAGTGTGGTCTATTCTGGCTGTGCGACCTTATTGGCCGTTATTTTGGGAATTATGATCGCCTTTGTCGTTGTGCGTTCCAGACTAAGATTTCGCAATTTGCTGGACACCATGACCATGTTACCACTGGCTGTTCCTGGCCTTGTCATGGCATTCGGATACTTTGCAATGAGTCAAAATGGTCGGGTATTTTCATTTTTAAATCCCATAGAAAATCCAACGATGCTGCTGATTATAGCATATACGGTTCGGAAATTACCATTCATCGTGCGCTCAGCGATATCCGGCCTACAGCAGATGAGTTATACCTATGAAGAGGCTGCCCAGTGTTTGGGATGTCCTCCCGTAAAGGCTAGCATAAAAATTACTTTTCCCCTAATAATTGCAAATTTACTGGCTGGGGGACTATTGGTCTTTTCGCAGACCATGCTTGAAGTATCCGATTCCTTGATTCTGGCCCAAAAACAGCAATATTACCCCATAACCAAGGCCATCTACGAACTAATTAATTTGTTGGGCGAAGGCCCGTTCCTGGCATGTTCTTTGGGTGTTTGGGCGATGACGTTTCTAGCAATAACCGTCATCAGTGCTTCAACCTTTATGGGTAAAAATCTAGGTACCATTTTTAAGGCATAGGAATCGGAGGGCAGCCGTGTTTTTTCCTATTTTTCAAATTAGCGATTGGGGTTTGGCGATGCTACGGCAACAAAACTTCTGGTTTTTGTAACCTACTGTGATTTTTAACGTCTAATTTTTGCTCTACGAATGCGGAAGCTAGTGCGATATTTTCTTCCATTGATCGGGAAGATGTCCACACTTCTATGGCACATTCAGGTTTTGCCACCGGATAAAACGTACGAGAAAAGTCTAGTTTATCACGTTCAAGGGGGTTATCGACTTCTTTTTCCACGTTAAGCCTGAAGTCTATCCTAGCAGAATCGGTGGCTATGAACCAAAATTTCACATCGGCTTCTGGAAATATATATGTGCCACATGTCCGCCCTTCGGCAACTATGCCATTGAACTTCTGGATCTCTTCCAAATTTATGACTTCTCGAATATGTTTTATGCAAAAATCACTAATGGACTTAAATAATGATGAGTATTTTGCCACTTTGGCATTGATATCCTCTGCCCTCAATTCTTTGGTGGTCAAACAGACTCCATTTATGCTAAATTTAGTTTTCCAGCCTTCCAAAAAACATTCGCATTTGGCATCCCTCAAAAATTCATCTATTGTATTTTCATTTTTAGGTTCCGGCATAATTCCAGCCTGGATAAGCACATGTGCTATCGTGCGATACAATGCGCCTGTCTCAACATAGACTAGATTGAATTTTTTAGCGAGCGCCTGGGCAATGGGAGATTTTTTCGTAGCTGATCCTCCATCGATGGTAACAAGTATTTTATTTTCTAGCGGGGATATTTCCGTATCGACTTCACAATGTGCGCCTATGGGAAAAATTAATACTACCATCAACAACGCAAAGGAGAATAGTTTTGTTTTCATTGTACTATACATATGCACACAAAACGTAAAGATTTTTGAAAATTTGCAAGTTTTTTTCTTGCTTCTACCAGAAGCCATTTTTTTAAAAACCTAAAACCAGCCGATAGGCTTTTTATTTTTCGCATTTTTGTGGGGAAATTTTTTACAAAAAATATTGCGTTTCGCCGTTCCTAATAGCACAGGTATTACCTATTTTTTAGGACGCTCGGCATCATCTAAATTGGTCAATGGCAGTGCTCCACCTTTACGAATTTCGTGAAGAAATCTCCCTATTGGCTTTAAATCAGAGCCATTCCGTCATCTTTTTTAGTCTCTCCCCACCAATCTCTCTATGAAATCTGATCCCCTGTAGCCTACGGTGAAACATCTTTGCCAATGAGAAATGATTCTGCCATGGCCTTAGCGGCTGGATCAGTGGTATCGTCGCATATCTGGTGCATCAGGTCACATGCTTCCTGTTCATTTCCTAAGGCTTTGATAGCAACTGCTAGGAAACATTTAGCTATTCCACTGTTCGGGTTTAACCTCAATGCCTGCTCGGCAAGAATTTTAGCTGCATCGACGACGTATCCAAAATTGAGTTTACAAACAGCAAGACCTATCAACGGCAATTCACTACTTGGCCGTGCGGCGATTATCCCATTAAAAATATTCGTAGCCTGCGACTGTAACCCGCGACCAACGGCAACATAGCCGATATCCATTAAACATCGAACCACCTCCGTAGAAACAGGCAGATCGCTTTTTGGTGTGTCACTTGGTGCATTGTCCATCCACAAAACCAATTATCGAACATTTTGCGATGTTGTCTTTATGGCGTCTCCAACGGCACGCAACAGACCAGTACACGTGGAAGTCAAATTTCCCCACGCTTGAATCTTAGCCTGCAGTGCAAGCATCTGTTCCTGGCCGATATCGTCCTCATTTTCCAGCTTATGAATGGCGCAATTTAGCTCTGATTCATATGTTGCAACGCAACTAGCCAAAAGATTATAAATTCTACTGAGGGTTACCGATGTTGTACCTGTACTAGGAGCATGTATGTGACCACCATCTTGAGCATAATTACCTGGCATATCGTTTCCTTTCCGTTTAGGGGAAAAATCATAATTTTTTAGCAAATCATTGTCAACATTTTTTTGAAAAGATTTAATTAAATTTCGACATCTTCATCGTAATCTATGGAAGCTAGCCCAAAACCAAAAAGTTTTAGAAATTCTTGTTTATATCCATCCATGTCCGAAAACTCTTTCAAATTTTCCGTGGAAATTTTCGGCCAAATTTTGACGACGGCATCTTGGACATCCCGGTTTAGTTCAAAGTCATCCAATCGAATGCGACCATGTTCATCCAAGGATTTGCCAGCATGTGGTCCATATAATCTTTCACTAAACAGTCTAACCATTTGCTCTATGCACCCTTCGTGAATTCCCTTTTCTTTCATAACTTTAAAAAGGATTGAAATATACAAAGGGACCACAGGTATGGCAGCGCTAGCCTGGGTTACAACGGCTTTATTGACGGAAATAATTGCCTGTCCTCCGATATCCTCCAACAAAAACTTTATTGCTTCCATTGCCCGCATTAAATCATCCTTGGCGGCCCCTATTGTTCCATTTGTGTAGATTGGCCAAGTGATTTCGGGACCGATGTATGAATAGGCGATGGTTTTGATGCCATTTGCCAATAACTTTTCATTATGCAGAGCCTGTATCCACAATTCCCAATCCTCGCCCCCCATTACTTTTTCCGTTGCCCGTACTTCCTCTGCCGTAGCCGGTTCGATGGTTACCTCGTAGACTTCATCTTTGTCAACGTTGACGGTTTTCCCTATAAAGGGTTCTCCTATGGGCTTAAGGACTGATTTAAAAACTTCACCGGTAAAAGGATCTGTTCTTTTTGGGGAAGCCAGGCTGTACACCACGCAGTCTATCTGTCCAAATTTTTGCCTTATCAAATCTATTACTTGCTCTTTTACATTGGATGAAAAAGCATCACCGTTTATATTTTCTGCCAACAGACCACCCTGTTCGGCAAATTTTTTGAAGGCGATCGAGTTATACCAGCCGGCGGAGGCAGGTTTGTCTTTTTCGGATGGGCGTTCGAAGAACACCCCTATGGTATTTGCTCTTCCGCCGAATGCTAGTGTGATTCTGCTTGCTAACCCATAGCCCGTAGAAGCCCCGATGACCAGGATATTTTTGGGAGTATTGGGAATGGTGTATTTTTCTGCGAATGCAATTTGTTGCCTTACATTCTCTTCACATCCCTTGGGATGAGCTGTTAGGGATATGAAACCGCGTGTTTTAGGTTTAATAATCATATTTTTTGGAAACCGTAATCGAAAAGACTTAATAGTCAATTATGATGTACTTAGATTCCAATAATTTTGCTATGACCTAGTTTAGGTTAATTTTATCAATTCGCGAACATGCCGTAAAAACCCAGAAAAAGCTCTGCTGTATCGGGCTTGCATGGCATGTCCAAGTCCTGCACTGGATAACATTTATAGCTAGGAACAAATTGATTATCTCTTCTGCGCAAATAGGTGACCTCGAATGTGTTAGGCAATGGAACCCCGCCAATGACGTTAAAAGTACCATAGTTATTGGCGTGAACATGTACAACCTGATGTGTTACGTTTAATTTTTTAAGCACGCTTAGGATGGTATTGAATTTATTTTCATCGTAAACGTCATCTACCCCATGAAATTCAACTGCTATTTGTGAAAAATTTTCTATAATTTCGCTTGGTGTCTTGCTAAAAGCTTCCCATTCTGCCCCTTCGACATCAATTTTTAAGACAAGGTTTTGGTTGGTCATATGACCATTTTCGGTTAAAATTTCTTCAAGTGTTTTTAAATTTGCATCTTCTCCGCATGTACCACAAATTCCAGTTTTGAAAAAATGAAAATGTTCATTTTTAAGTGGCAAATTTTTTATTGTATGGTCATACATAAACACGTCGATTCCTCTTCTTGCGATATCGAGGTCCCATGAAACATCCTGGGAAATTCCGAAGCTATAGGCGGCATTACACTTACCGAAGTCATCTACCATGACGTACCCCCCATCATAGGCACGGCCAAGTCGGATGAGATTTTTACCAACAACATTTTTCGGGGCGAAATATTTCATTATGGTTAGTGCACGTTTTCCAAAGAAACAGCTACTTTGCATGCTACCTTGCTTTAGCTCCGTAACTGCTCTTTTCAACCTTTTATGATTTAAATGAAAAGAAATTGAAATTGCACATAGGGCAGCCAAAAGAAATACTATCAAAATATTATGTTTTTTGCACATCATGCCGATGTTGCATAATATCCGTTTTAAAAACGTCAAGTATCTTTCGTTTTTGCATAGAATAAAAAGGTATTTGATTCACATACGGTTTTCCGAGTGCCAAAGCTAATTTATGCAATTGCAAAGATAGGATATGTAAAAGTACAGCTACATGCAGCTCCGAACTCAAAAAATTACCATTTCACGATGATATATTTATCCATTATTTTCCCCATTCCGACAAATTTTTCTTTTAGGTCAGGAAACTTACTGTCGACGTAGTATCGATTTATGCCGTATTGATACGCAAATTCATATCCATTATTCAGTAAAATTTCTTCCCATTTTTGTTCGGTTGGAACCATCGTACATGGCTCCGTAGCCTCTATGAGAAATATTTTTGGCCTAAAGTTCTGAAAATCAAACCCCAGAAGAACTTCTCTTTCGAATCCTTCCACATCTATTTTACAAAACTGGATTTCCTGGCCCTTTGGACAATATTCTTTACAAATCCACGAGAGTGGAGTAACCTTGACTTTTCTTGGTGAAGGGACCTTGTCCCATTTGTTGGCAATGTTTATATCTAGTGTGGAAAGCCCACCTTTTTCGTAAAGCTCCAGATCTTCACTTTTTGCTCCGGCACAAACACATAAATTAATATCCCGTGGCCTATCTTGTTTGAGCATATTATATTCGTGCGAAAGAGGTTCGATATTTATCCCACGATATCCTTCCTCGTAAAAAAACTTTGTCACAGAATCTGTAATGGGGTGATTAGCTCCAACATCAATGTAAAAACCATCCTTAACATTACCCAAAACATCGTACAGGATTATATCTTCAAAAGTTTGTGCGTAGGAAACAAACACTGGCTTTCTTACCATCGATCGTGGACAATTTATAATTGTCCTTGGATGATTTATTGTAGTAATTTCTTTGACTAAGTTCAAAATTTTCTTTTTCAACCTTTTATGGTTTAGATGAAAGGAAATTGAAATTGCACATAGGGCAACCAGGAGGAATAAAAGGAATATTATCCAAACAACATGTTTCTCATATGCCATGCCGGCATGGGGTAGTGTTTGTTCAAAAAATGTCAAAAGTTTTTCGTTTTATACAAAAAAAGCATCCATTTTTTCGCTTCCCATGCCCCGGAAAGTTATTTCTTTTTTCTGGGAATAGGTGAAGGCTTTTTGCAATAATCCTATCTTCCTTCCGTGCCCATCGCCAATGAGCGATATTGAATGGATTCTAAAATGTGATGGGATAAAATTTTTTCTTCGCATTCCAAATCCGCAATTGTACGGCTGACTTTCAAAATTTTGTCGTAGGCCCTGGCGGAGAGCCCCAGCTGTTTCATAGCCGTCGCTAGCAGGTCGGAGGATTCCCCGTCGATCCTACAAAATTTCACCACTTCACCGTGGAACATGTGGGCATTGCGTCCATTTTGCGAAGACTTGAAACGTTCCGCTTGAATTTTTGATGCTTTTTCTACGCGAACCCGTATGTCCGTGGACGATTCGGAAAATTTTTTTGACTGAATATCTTCAATCGGAACGGCAAGAACGTTTATCTGCATGTCGAACCTATCCATCATCGGTCCACTGATGCGGGACCTATAGCGCCGAATGTCCAAATAGCTACATTTGCACCTGCGCGTTTTGTCCCCCAAATATCCACATGGGCACGGGTTCATTGCCCCGACAATCATCGTTCTACAAGGAAACTTTACTTTTCCAGAACTCCTGGAAATCGTCACATTGCCATCTTCCAACGGCTGGCGCAAAGACTCTAGGGTTGTGCGGCGAAATTCCGATAGTTCGTCCAAAAATAATACCCCGTTGTGTGCCAGTGAAATCTCTCCTGGACATGGAATGCCGCCTCCTCCGAGCAAGCCTGCGTTGCTAATCGTGTGGTGGGGAGACCGGAATGGACGTTCAAAATGGGCATTTTTTTCTGCCATGAGTAATCCTGCCGCCGAATAAATACTCATCGTTTCCAAAAACTCATCGAAGGTGGGCATGGACATTATGCTCGGGATACGTTTGGCAATCATCGATTTTCCAGCACCGGGAGGTCCGATCATTAGAATATTATGGGCTCCGGCGACGGCTATTTCTACGGCCCGGCGTAAACTTTCTTGGCCTTTTACTTCGGAAAAATCTAGGCGGTCCTCATTTTTTAGTAGGGTAAGAAAATTTCTGTGTTCCAGGGGATCTAATTTTATTTGGCCGGTCAAAAATTTAACCGTTTCGTCTAAATTGCTCACTGCGAAAATTTCTACACCATCGACAAATGATGCCTCCTGGGCAGCTTCCACGGGCAATAGCAGTTTTTTCTTTTCCTTTTTTGCTTTTATGGCAAAGGTAAGGCCGCCCTTGATTTCTCGAATTTTTCCAGATAGCCCCAGCTCTCCAGCGACTATGAAGTCATTCAAATTATGGAGGTAGGATTGTCCCGTGCTCTGAATCACACCGAGGGCAATGGGCAGGTCGTAGAAAGATCCTTCTTTCTTGATATAGGAAGGTGCTAGGTTTACGATTGTTCTAGTGTGGGGAATGGCATATCCGCTGTTTACAAGTGCAGAAAATATCCTGTCGCAGGATTCTTTTATGGCCGTATCAGGCAACCCAACGATTATGAATTTTAAATCTCCTCGCTCACCGGAATTGACTTCAACGGCGATATTAACAGCATCAATGCCTCGCAGTGCACAGGACTGAACCGTGGATAACATTGGTGTACCAAATTTCACAATTACCGCCCGAAGTCAAGCACAATGTTTTGCGAAGGCAAGACTCCCAAAAGCAACATATGGTTTGGAGATTTTTTGCCATCATCATCACTTTAAAAATCGATGGAATAGTGGGTTCCTTTGGGGTACCGTTCGACCAAATATCACCTTGAGCTTTGGGCTGGAACTATCGGGGATTGTTCCGCGTTGGGTGGTAATTTTTTGTTTCCCAAAGGAGAGATGGTGTGGGCGGTGACAAAAATCAACAAGTTTCGTTTCTGGATGGTTTCACTTTTCGACCTAAACAATTTGCCGAGCAGGGGAATGTTGCCCAATATGGGAACTTTGTCGTTTACCTCTTTTATTTCTTCGCGGGTTAGACCGCCCATGACAACGGTTGCTCCATCGAAAACATTAACCTCTGTGCGGATCTCTCGCGTTGAAAATATCGGCTGATAAAATCCGGATGGAATGGTAACCGTATTGCCCGACGCTACGGCAACATTTACTCCGCCATATTCCACAAACCCTTCGAATTCGGTAACCTTTGGTTCAAGCTGCAAACTGATGCTGCCGTCCATTTCAACGATGGGAGTTACTCTCATTTCTACACCGACGTTACGCGTGGTAAAATTTTGTGGTGTACCAGCCGTTATCGTCACTCCAGCGGAGCTCGACGTGCCAAAGCCGGAATACCCTGTACCAACTTCGGAATGTGTATCCCCATAGCTTTGGGGATAGCGTAATTCCATGGCTATGACAATTTCTGCCGTTTTTCCAGAAAGCACTGTTAGCTTTGGAGCACTCATAAGGTCCGACCCGGCATGTTGTTCCAATGCTTGGATCATGGCATTGCACTGTAGACTATTCAGTACACCGGTAAAATTTGTCAGAGGTGTGGCTGATGCTCCAAGGTTTATCTGTCCTGGAAGTCCAGGCGGTTGATTTGCTAAGGTGATGGGACTGGTTTCTGGATTGGATCCAACTATTTTGCCATCTCCCCTTGAAAAATTGGTGGATGCAAATGCTTCCACCAGTGTACGCAGATTATCACGCTGTGCATTATCAACGGTTTTCCCGGTTTGAAAAAATATTTTATTGCCAGCATTTTTATTGCCGAATTGCCAACGAAAGCCCAACTCATCGAGCACGCCCTGTTGCACTTCTAGAAACTTCGTCTCAATTTCAACCTGTTTGACTTCGGAGTATTTTCGAAGTATGTTGCTGATTTTTTTTAAATTTCTTCCCGTATTGGTAACTATTATCTGGGAACCATCGAATGCTAAATTACTACCGGCAATGTCCTTGAAATTTATTCCTGCCCGTTGGAAGAATTCTTTTATGGCATGTTCTTCGTCGGCAACATTTTCCGGAGAGCCCGGGGAATTGTACAGGTGATGATTTATGCCTTGAATACCTGTTAGTCGGACCAGAGTTGCCCGGGATATGGGGAAAAATTGCGTATCTAATATGTCTTCGGTTATGTTACGTTTATAGATGATGATCGTATCTTTGGTGATATCAAATTGATAGGAAATCGACTGTGCAATCAACTCAACCAAACGACAGAAAGAAATGTTTTTCAAATTCAAATTCACTACCGGTTCATTTTCCACATTCTCCGTTCCAAGCAATACGATGTTCATCCCTTTTCCATCGTCATCGGTGGTGGGATCGTTAACCTCTGCCAGGTTAGCCAACGATTCAATTACCCGTGATAGAGGGGTGTTTATAAATCTTATTCTGGGAATGATGATTTTATTTGCCTTCTCGAAGAGTGCATTTTCATGTAAATCAGTGGCTGAATGGTTATCTAGGATCGGATCTTTCGAGACGGCTGTTTGCCAGTGCCGCTCAACTTCTTCTAGCAATTCTTTTCGAGTGGTTTGGTGAATGGCATTTTTACCGCTGAAAAATGTAACACTAGTCTTTCTTTTCGTTGATTCGGCTGCGGGGGGTGTCCTACCGTCCGTTAAATTTGTTTCCGTTGCTGTTTCTGGCATTGGATTACCGGAATCAAATTTAGTGGATTGGATGAATATTTTTCGCTGCAACTCTCCGATGTTATTCGAGGAAGACTCGGCGGATAGTGACAGAGTAGCCACCAAGACCAACGTACAAAACTTCATCCCCTTCGAACCCATTCTTATGGAAGAAAAAGTGTACAGAAAATTCCCACATATGCAAAACAAATTGTTGTTTACAAAAAATTCTTGTCTGATTTTCCGTTTAGCGTAGGTAATCCCACCCATGAATATTCTAGTCATTTCGCCTGTTTTACTGCCGAACATTGATGGATCCATTGATCAAAATACAACCCTTGCCATCAATGAAATATACCTTACGGGGCAATTTGATGCCATACTTTTGTTGATGAATGAAAAAGTGCCCTGCGAAGGAAATTTTTCCTTTGCCAAAGTCTATGAGTGGCATTTGCCAAATTTTACCGACCTAGATTTTGCCATCGATGCCATACTAGACTCTTTGAAACGGATGGATGCTGCCATTGATGGTGACTGTTTGTTTACAATAATGTATGAAGATGATTCATTGGTTGAACGAATTGCAAAAAAAGCACAACCGAATAACAATATTTGCTTTATGTCTTCTTCAAATTTCCCCGCTATGAATACCTTTACGAGGCTTTCACTGAACATACAGGATAGCCAGTACGGATACGATTATTTTATGGGAAAAATGGCAGAATATATGACAAAAACTAAGGGTTTGGCCGGAAACACTTCAATAGGCAAAGTAAACAAACTTAAGTGGATGCATATTCATTGGATTAGGAAACCACCCTCTTATGCGTTTTCTTATCAAAAATGAGTGGGAATTAAAAAACAACGGAATAGCTGGCATTTCATCGACCAGGTACATCTCCGCCTCCTTTGTTAACCTTCTCAGTTTTTTCTTGTTGGTGGTTTTTTCGATCCGTTTAAGTATTTCGTCGTAGGTTTGGTCTGCCCATTTGCCATAGTTGTGGGGATCTTTGGACATAAAAATATGCATGATAAGTGCGGGGTTGCAATGCAAACCTCCAATTGAAACCTTGATCACATCGAAGTTTGTTTTCTTTCTATGGGCAAAAAAGGAGTCGAAACCTCTATTATCTATGAAAGTATCTATCCCTAAAACATTTTTCCAATCTTCCCTAATATGTTCTAAGGCTATGGCATATGATCCGGCATCCAAGGTGCTGCATAATATTCTTATGAGTGGGAATTTTGTTGTAGAGTTATAGCCTGCTTCTTCAAATAGCTTGCGTGCCAACTCAGTATCTTGCTTGAACAGAGGTGCACTATCGTACTTTTTATCATAGGTTGGGAGAAAACTATAGGCTGCAAGCATTTTGTTTTTCCCCATTTTGGCTAACAGCTTTTCTCGATCAATGGCCAAAGCCATGGCAAGCCTGATATTTTTGTTTTGAAAAACAGGGTTGGTAACATTAAATGCGAGGCCAAAACACTCGAATGCTGGAGATAGCACCAATTCTTTGTCTCGCAAACAATCTCCAATTGTAGTTTCGTCGTCCCGTTGAAGTTCAACGATGTCTATTTGCCTCTCTAAAAAATCTTTTACGGCCACGGTTTGATTGTTATTTATAAAAAATGTTACCGATGACAGCAATACATTGTCGGCGTCCCAATATTTGGGATTTTTTTTCAATAGCAAACTTATCCCTGGCCTTCTCTCCGCAAAAGTGAATGGGCCATTGGAAATGATTTTTAATTTGAAAGCATTGGAGAAGTCGTTCAAAGGACGAGTATACTCTTCTAGCGACGCAACAACCTTATCGTTTAACGGGAACCAGCATTGGTGCATCAGAGTTATTAGAAAATACGGATCACTCTTTTCCAGTTCAATCACCAATGTTCGAGAATTTATTGCACGTATTCCAACCATGGCAAAGTTGCGAATTTTCCTGTTGAAAAATGCCTTAGCATTGAGAACAGGGAAAAATACATCTACTGCCGCACAGGCGAATTTGGATGATAATGCTCGTTTGACAGCATAGACGAAATCTCCTGCCGTAATAGGAGTTCCGTCGGACCATATGGCGTTGTCCCTTAGGAAGAACTCGTATACTTTTTTATCAGGTGATACATTCCACCGTTCTGCCACACCAGGCAACGGTTTCATTGTTTCGGGATCTGGCACGACCAAACCTTCGAAAGCAGCCTGTATAATTTTACGGTCACTGCTACTGTATACCTGCTGTGGGTCCGCATTTAGCAGTTCGTTGGGAGAAGATATCCTTAAATTTTGTTGAACAGCACCTACTTCCTTTTTTTTACATCCGGCGAGTATACATAGGAAGATTATAAGAAATAGCCATGTAATTTTCATAGGAAATTTTCATAGGTTATGCAATGCGTTCCACAATTAATTCATTTAACGCCGGTCTTTTCGGAGCAAGCCTGTAGGCGTCCCTAAAGTATTCTAGGGCAGACTCAAGGTTTGTTTCATCATTGTAGTGAATCATTATAAGCGGCTCTCCTTGTTTAATTTGCATGCCAACTTTCATTATATCGGATACTCCAACCATGTGGTCTATGGTCCCATCGGATTTTTTTGATAAAATACTTACCCCTCGTGCGATCATGCCGGCGTTCACCGTGTGTATGTAGCCCCGTTTTTGCGCCGATAGTTTCCGTGAATATTTGGCCTGTGGATACTTTTCCGGATTATCGATATATGATGTGTCGCCTCCTTGTTCTGCTATCAATTCTTTGAATTTATTTAGGGCTGATCCATCGGAAAGTTTTTTAATGATTAATTGCTTGGCTGACAGTGTTGATCCTGCAACTCCTGCCAATCTGATGAATTCCATGCCAACTCGCAGGATTAAATCTTGCATTTCCACATCGCCTTGTCCCTGTAGTAACTCGATGGTTTCTTTGATTTCCAACCAGGTCCCTACCGTTTTCCCAAGGGGTTGATTGGCATCCGTTACAATCGCAATACACTTTTTATTCAAAGCTCGAGCGACGCGTGTTATCATTCTACCGAGCTGTTTGGCTTGCTCTATATCCTTTACAAAGGAACCATTACCCCACTTAACATCGACCACAACGCCGTCTACCCCGGAAGGTAATTTGCTCCCCAAGATGCTTCCCGTCACAAGCGGAACACTAGAAATTGTGCCAATTAAACGCCTGACTTTATCAAGAGTCACATCTACGGGAGCAATACTTTCTGGTTGCTGATAGTAGCAGCATCCTATTTTTTTAAGTTGTTTTTGAAACTTTTTAGTATCAAATTTATAGTCAAATCCTGGGATGGATGCCATTTTGTCTAAATCAGAAATGACCAACCCGTCGTAGCTATCAACCAATGTCGGGACTGCTATTCCACAACAGGCGGCTATTGCCATCAATACAAAAGGCGACTTATCCCCCACTCCTCCCGTGGAACACCTATCAACTTTAGGGCCAGAAATCATCCCAGTATCAATAATATCACCGGATAGCATCAATTCTTCCGTCCATGTCGAAGCTTCTTGGATACTCATACTTTGGAAGTACACTGCCGTCAAAAAAGCTGATAACTGGAAATCGGGAATTTTTTTGATAATTATGGCATTTGTTATCTCTCGTATTTCATTGTCCGTTAGTTCTTCCCCACAGACTTTTTTCTCTATCAACACTCCAAAGCGTTTTATTATCTCATGGCTTATCTCACTATTCATATTTTTACCCGCATATCCTCTTCCCAAGCCGCAAGTATGCGGTATGTTTTTTTGTTCGAAAATGTCAATCATTTATGTCAAAAGTTCAAAAATTTCATGGCGGAAACATGGTCTTGGGATTTTGATTCCCTATTTGGGAAGGTCTAGCAATAGCTGTTCAAATTCTAGTGCGAAATCTTTTGCTGTTTCGAAATTTTTATACACGCTGGCAAAGCGCAGATATGCCACTGGTTCGCTAGCTCTTAGCCGGTCCATTATCATGTCCCCAATTTTCTCCGATGGGACTTTTTCCGGGTATTTCGAGATAATTTCTGCCAAAATCCCATTGACGATATTATTGACTTTTTCTTTGATTCCGCTTTGTTTTTTAAACGCTTTCATTAGCCCCGCTTTGATTTTTTCCCCATCAAACTCTTCCCTTCGACCGTCCCGTTTAATAACAATTGGGTATTCGATGCACACAATTTCATTCGTAAAAAACCTATGGTCGCATTTTAGGCATACACGGCGGCGACGGATGGAAGTCACATCCGCAGTCACGCGGGTATCGGTAACTTTTGAATATAAATGTCCGCACTTCGGGCATTTCATTTGCAAGCAAGATACACATCCCAAATCTTTAATCAATGTTAAAATCCCACAGACCTTTCAGATTCTTTCCGGGAACGTGTTTAGACCGCGTTTAGAAAGATAACAGCCTAAATGGTTTGTGGATTTTATGTTGACTATTGCCAATGGGTGAAAAATTTTTAATCATTTCGCCCCATGAGACTTTCAAAGGCGGGAACTATTTTAGTCACAGGTGGTGCTGGATTTATTGGGAGTGCTTTGGTTGGTGAATTGAACAACAGAGGGTTTGAGAATATCATCGTTTCGGATTTTTTGGGCAGCGACAATAAATTTCTCAACATTGTTCCTCTGCGATTCAGCGACTATGTCGAAGCAGATACCATGCTCGACATGGTAGGGAAAAAAGATCCCAAATTGCATACAATTACCCATATTTTTCACTTGGGAGCGTGTTCATCAACTACGGAAAGGAATGCAACCTATTTGATTAGGAATAATTACGAATACACAAAGGCATTGGCCAATTTTGCCCACAGCAGGCATATCCGTTTTGTCTATGCATCATCGGCGGCTACCTATGGGGATGGTTCCCGGGGAATGTCCGATGGAATTTTTCCAAATACTGACTTGCGCCCGTTAAACATGTATGGATATGCGAAACATCTCTTCGATTTATACGCTGCCAAAAACAATTTACGCGTCCATGGAATGAAATATTTCAATGTTTTCGGCCCCAATGAATATCACAAAGGTGACATGCGCAGCATGGTATTAAGGGCCTACGAGTCAATTCTTGCAAATGGCAAAGTGTACCTGTTCAAAAGTGGCAGACAGGAATTTAAGGATGGGGAACAGAGGCGGGATTTTTTGTACGTAAAAGATGCCATTGCCATGACAATATTTTTGGCAGAAATTCCAGAAATGGCCAATGGGAAACCCACCTATGGTATCTATAATCTTGGTTCTGGAATAGCGTCCACATGGAAAGAATTAGCGCTTGCCATTTTTGAGGCCATGGGCAGGAAAGCGTGCATAGAGTTTATCGATATGCCAAGTGAGTTGAAAGATAAATATCAGTACCACACCTGTGCGGATATTTCAAAATTGCGCAGCCTGGGATATGATCAGCAGATCACACCTCTGAAAGCTGCCGTAAAAGATTACGTACAAAATTATATCATGCAGAGCATGAAAATTTTAAACTATTAGCCTTTCATAGTGCCCTTCCCCGCAATTTGTGAAACCTATTGCAATTGCTTAAACACTTGCAATTATTGGATTACTGAGTTTTTTGTCAGCCATGCAAAACATCATCGAGATTAGGCGTACATCGTTCGTAGTCGCATGGGCGAGAATAATGAAATTTTTGGCAGAAAATGCTATACTAACCATTGGCAGGGGGAATAGGTGACCGAGGCAGAAGAGTCGAAACCAACTATAACAGGCGTACTCGAAAGGATTATTTTTCGAAACGATGTTAACTTCTATAGTATCGTAGAGGTTAAGGAGTCGCAATCTGGGACCAAGGTAACGGCGTGTGGAATTTTACCGGGCATTCAGCCTGGGGAAACTTTGGAAATGACAGGGAATTGGACGGTCCATGAAAGGCATGGGAAACAGTTTAATGTGGAACAGTTTGAGTCCAAATTGCCTTCCGATATTAGGGGCATTCGGCGCTATCTGGGCAGCGGATTGGTCGAAGGAATTGGAAAAATCTATGCAAAGAAAATAGTGGATTATTTCGGAGCGGATACATTTAACATTCTATCGACCGAATCTGTTCGATTGCTAGAAGTTGATGGAATTGGGAAACAACGTGCGGCAAAGATAAAGAATGCCTGGGATTCCCAGTTTGCCATACGGGATATCATGATTTTTTTACAGACCTATGACGTGACCAATGCGCTGTGCATTAAATTATATGAAAAATATGGTGTTGGAGCACGGACAATTTTAGAAACTGATCCCTATCGTGTTGCCCAGGAGGTGCAAGGGGTGGGATTTAAAACGGCTGATAAAATTGCGAAAAATCTTGGAATCCCTTCCACGCATTCATCCCGTATCGATGCTGGAATTATGCACATTTTATCGCTGTCCGAGGATGATGGCCACACGTGCATCCATCGCCAACAGTTACTAAAATCAGCACAGATCCTGTTGGAATTACCCCCCGACAGAATAGACGAACGCGTTGAAAAGCTAATCACCTTCGGCAGGTTATGCATGATTTCCGATGAAATCGTACAAAAGTCATCGCTAAAAAATATGGAAGATACCATAGGCAAATGTTTGCAAAATATTCTCTTCGATAAAAGTTCAACGCTGCCTGATATTTGGGTGGAAAAAGCGATTGATTGGGTACAAAAGCGTGAGAGTTTAGCATTTGCGCCGGGACAAATTGCAGCCATTGAAGCCGCATTGACCCACAAGGTATCTATCTTGACCGGAGGTCCCGGGACTGGGAAAACGACTATCCTTCGTTCACTCGTAACAGTTCTTTCCGCCAAAAAAGTAAACATTGTCCTGTGTGCTCCCACGGGGCGTGCTGCCCAAAAAATTTCCGAAACCACGGGGAAGCCTGCCCAAACCATTCACAGGTTACTGCAATATAAGCCCGGTGAACGCACATTTTTGCATGATGAATCTACGCCGCTCAAGTTGGATTTCATTGTGGTAGACGAAGCGAGCATGGTTGATGTTTTCCTGGCTGCTTCATTGTTTAGAGCACTTCCGACTACCGCCCACGTGCTACTTGTCGGTGATATCGACCAATTGCCTTCCGTGGGACCGGGAAATGTGTTGGGGGACATTATGAAATCTGGAAAATTTTATGTTACGCGGTTGGATAGAATCTTTCGCCAAGAAGCTTGCAGCGAAATCGTTTCTGTCGCTCACAACATCATCCATGCGGTTGAAGATTGTCCAGAAATAATGTACTCCTTTGGTGACATCAATCCATCCCGCGATTTTCACTTCATAGAGGCTGAAACCCCTGAAATCTGCCTGGAAAAGATAACTCTCCTGTGTCAAAAGTATCTTCCGATGTGGTACAATGTTGACCCCATCAACGATGTGCAAGTTTTAGTCCCCGTACACCAGGGAATAATTGGAACGGAAAATCTAAATACCACCTTCCAAAATATCTTTATTCCAAAGGAATATGGGGTTCCGTGGACACAGTTTAGAATTGCGGATAAAATCATTCAGATAAGAAACAATTATGAAAAGAATATTTTCAACGGAGATCTTGGCAATATAGCCTATTTGAACGACGATGACCATACGGCGACGGCCAAATTTGGAGATGAGATTGTATGCCTAAACAAAGGGAATTTGTCGGATATTCATTTGGCCTATGCCATAAGTATACACAAATCCCAGGGTAGTGAATTTCCCATTGTAATAATTGCACTGCTGAAACAGCATTACATAATGTTGCAACGCAACCTTCTATACACTGCCATTACGCGTGGAAAAAATAAGGTGTTTATCGTTGGAGATCCCAGAGCATACTCCATTGCAGCCCAAAACAAGGAAAGGACGAAACGGCTAACGGGATTGTACCTATCAGCCTAGAGCTGACAGTGGGGAGAAGCAATTAAACAGCTTCAGCGTCAATTGATTCTGGTTTTAAGGCGTGTAGGCTTACGTTTATCTTTTGGCCATGGGGTGGTTAGTGGATAATTGTCAGGTTCAAGAGTTCCTCCGGCTGTAAGCTGCCCATTTTGGACGAATCTATCATACTTATGATCATCGCTGCGGATTTCTACAACGGATGGGGAAATTACGTAAATACGTTCTCTGATTTCTTTGCTGTTAGTCGTATGTTTGAACAAAGTTCCCAGTAGTGGCAAATGTTGCAATACGGGGATACCACTATTCTCTTTTTTATTTACTTCCGAGTCATAGCCTCCTATGACCAAACTCTGACCTTCGTATAACACGGATTGTGTATTTAGGGAGTGTTGGGTTACGGCGGGGTTTTGGCCTGTTTCGACGGAATCAAAACTTCCATCGGATATGTCAACGAACAGCTTCATTTTACGCTTACCATCCCCATCAACATCACCAGGGATGATATGGGGGACAACCTGTAACTTGGTGGTTGCAGATTGTGTGTATGCATTTGAATTATTTGCTCCTGACACCGCAGCATAGTGAACCTTATCGGTCTCTAAAATTGCTGCGACATTGTCGAGTGTTAGAACGGATGGTCGGGAAACTGCCTGCCCATTACTATTCTTTTCCAAAGCATCGATGGCATAACCTATGTCGACATTTTTTACTATACCCAAACGTCCAGCAATTGAACCGGTTGAGGCTATGGTAACAGCACCTGCTGTTGGAATATTAAGTTTGGTACTTGCCATCAAAATACCGATCGGATTATTATTAGGAAGGGTACTAGCGATACCATTAATTCCCAAAGCGAGGGATGAGGTTTTGTCTACGTTTACGATGGCAACATCGATTTTTATGACCTCGCATGGGACATCGAGTTTCGATATAATTTCTTCATAAAATGGCATATTTTCCCGCCTATCACGAATTATTATCGCATTCAATCGTTGGTCACAGGTTATAAATCCAGGCAAAGAAGTCCCTGCAATATCTACGCTGTTACCATCATTGGACGATTTGTCTTCCGATGATTTGTCATTTTTGCCCTTGTCGGAATTTTTTCCATCCTTTTGCATATTCTTGATATTGTTATTTATGTCCTTTGCGTATGGCGGGGTATCGTCGAGCATTCCTATCATCTGCTGATATTCTATTTGTTTCTGATTCCCTCCTACGCTAACGTTGAAAGGAGATAACGCCGCCGATAATTGTTGGCCCGTAACAATGCTTTGCAGTAAACTTGAGACACCGGGGACGGAAATTGAACCATTGGCATAGTTAAAAGTCATGTCGTAGGCCCAGGCATATTTTAGAGGTATGATTTTTACAATGGTGGTGTCGGAAATCTTACTCGGGACAAACTTGGTTGCTATGTCGTTGATTACATTAATATACTGGGGGGGGGCGGTTACTATTAGAACGTTTGCTTCGCCGACATCTCGGAATGAAAAATCGGAAGCGACGAATCCTAGGCGTGATAAAATCACAGATAATGTGCCAATTCCATCCGGATCCATTCTGAAAATCTGTGTTTGCAGCTCGGCATTTGTATAGACAAACATTATTTTACCATCGAAAAACCAAACCAAGCCGTAGGCCTTTGTTATGTAATTCCAAAATTCTGCCGGATCCATTTTGCTGAACCTACCATTTACGACATAATTTATTCTGTCACTGATCACAACGGTTATCCCCTGCATGGAAAAGAAGTCCTGTATGAGGGCAGATAAATTTTGGTCCTTGGCAAAATGGTAGTAACTTGACTTTGAAAAGGGAAGAACATCATATGGCGAAATGCCAACGGGGTTCCTTTCCTCTGCATAGAGTGTACAACAGATGAAAACCAATGCCAACTGAAAAAACTTTTTTACCATTCCCATTATTTTAGAGAAAATTTTAATAGGGGAGATATTGTAGAAAATGATTGTTTCCTTTTCAAGGCCATATCCCAAAAGTCTATATTTTGGATAAAAGATTCGACCGCATTAAGGACTTTTTCCGTAGAAGTTTCAAGTAAGGAAACATGTCGCGTTGTGGTCAACCGGTTTGTTCGTTTATCCATGGATAGGACATCATCATATTGAATAATTCTAATAAAATTGGCCTGAAGAAGATAACGAAATTTTATTTCATTTGCATTTGCCGTCGACGGACTCTGGATGGGTTCCCCGAACATTCCCTGTATTACCATTTTATCCCTGGCCGACTGAAATATTCGAATTTCAATGTCGTTGTCTAGGATAGCGTATCTCTCTCCATACTCATTGCTAGCCCATTGACTTATTCTAAAAAGTTCAGAAACTATATCTACTGCTTCCGTATACTCCATAAAGCGAATGTCCTCCATTGTACATAAGAATTTACAAACAACAAGTTAAATGATGATACTTTTAAAAAATTTTATCATTCATCAACAAAATTAGTTCTTCCAAAGATATTCTTTCCTGTTGCATCGAATCCCTATCCCTCAACGTAAATGTACCATCCTTTAGGCTGTCAAAATCAACGGTTATGCAATAGGGAGTCCCAATTTCATCCATCCTTCTATATCTTCTTCCAATGGCCCCACCGGCATCGTAGAAAACACTCCACCGTCGCTGGAGCATTTTATATATTTCCTGGGCCCTAGCAACGATTTCGGGATTGTTTTTTACCAGCGGAAATATCGCCGCTTTAACTGGGGCAATGCGGGGAACAAATTTCAAAACCGTGCGCACTTCACCGTCAACCTTTTCCTCGTGATAGGCGGAACAGACAACGGCAAGCAATGTGCGATCTATGCCCGCAGCGGGTTCTATGACGTGGGGGATATATTTTCTCTTTGTGTTTTCATCAAAATACTCCATTGATTGGCCACTATAGTTCTGATGTTGTGCAAGGTCAAAATTCCCCCGGGCAGCAACTCCTTCAAGTTCCTGTACGCCAAAGGGATACTTAAAAGTGATATCCGTACATGCCTTTGAGTAATGGGCCAATTTTTCTTTTTTATGCACATCAAGCCCCAATAAATCTCCACAAATCCCTATGCTTTTATGCCATTTCAGCCGTTCATTTATCCAGTATTCATGCCAATTGCGCCATGCTTCTTCCGAGTCATCGATAAAGAACTCCAATTCCATTTGCTCAAATTCCCTGGAACGGAAAATAAAATTTCTAGGAGTGATTTCATTCCTAAAAGACTTTCCCATCTGTGCGATTCCAAATGGAATTTTCACCCGTGTCGTATCGATAACGTTCAAAAAATTAACGAATGTGCCCTGGGCAGTTTCTGGGCGCAAATAGGCCACGGAGGTATCATCGGAAACAGCTCCGACATGTGTCTGGAACATCAGGTTAAATGCCCGCGGCAGAGTTAATGCCCCAATTGTTCCCGTCACGGGAGAAGGAATCAAAGCCATTTCTTCATGAGAAGCTTCCGTAACCGATTTGATTTCCAATTTCTGCAACGTCCCCGCTTTTTTAAATTTTTTCTTCAACGTTTCAGCCGCTATTTCAGCTGCCTCTGCAATGTTGTCACATTCTTGGACACAAATATGGCCTATGGATTCACCGTCGACGATTACATTCGCGAAAAATAGTTGATCCGCCCGAAAGCGCATTTTTGATTCTTTGCAATCCACCATTGGGTCGGAAAAACCAGCCACATGTCCCGAGGCTTCCCAAATTTTTTTTGGCGAAATTATTGAGCAGTCTAGGCCGACAACGTCGTCGCGCCTTTTTACCACATCTGACCACCAGGTTTCCTTTATGTTGCGCTTCAGTTCCACCCCGAGCGGTCCGTAGTCGAAAAACCCGTTCAGTCCGCCATAGATATCAGACGATCTAAAAATGAAACCTCTCCGCTTCATCAGAGAAACTATTTTTTCCATCCGATCCACACTTTTGTCACTGGCGATACTATCAACCTTTAGCACGGAAAAACCAATATAAATTTCATGGAGGAATACAACGGTTAAATTTCATTCTTGACCAATCGTTTAATCAGTTTTGTGGACTAGCATTAGCGTTGCATGATGTTGGGAATTTAATTTCTCCCTTTTACCACTGTGAAATTGTTTCTTCGGATGACACCCTCGGAATACTTAGGGGTGAGCATCGGGTCGACCGGGGTCGACCCGAGCACGGAAACATTAATCCCCTGTCGATATGCGCCTGCCAAATAGATTTGAGGTTCGACTATGGATTATGTTGCCTATGTGACTCTGAATTTTTAGCAGCTGGGACACTGATCGATTTTTCAAAATTTCACCCAATCTCTCCATAAAGTCTTCGGGAGAAAAATTTGCCGTTTCAAAAAGGAACAGCAGTATGTTTTCGCGGGAAATCATGTAGGTTCGTCTTTTTTCTTCCCCCCTTGGAGCACTTCCATTCAATAGATGCCCAAGGATTTTTTGATTATCAAATGCATTGCGTACATATTGATCTGTTTTCCCAATTATTGCGGCCATTTCCTTGGGTGAGAACCATTGCTGAGTAGTAGGCAGCAAAAATGAGAAATGTTCATAGGATTTTATTACTTGGGTATTATATTTTGGATCTATCATTTCCATAACATTAGTTGTATTTTGGTCTAATATGTGGCAACGAACCAAATACGTTGGCGGTCGACTGTTACAAAACCTTGGAACACTCTTTGATTTACCCAAAGTCTTGGTCGATCGCTAATGTCTGTGTGGCTTGATATAATTTTTTCTTTTTCGGGGTCAAAGTTTTTACATCCACAGTGGAAAATTTCTCACAATGACCAATGATTGTTCCAGTTGGGTCTTTTCTTGAAAAATTTCTGAAAAACGCTGTTATGGTGGCGAAGATAATTGAACCATGATTTCATTTTTACAAAAAATTTTACAAAAACACCACAGGTGGTTATTTAGTATTCTGCTGTTTATAATAGTTGTCGCATTTGTTTTTACCATAGGAGCTTCCCCGGGCATTGGTAGGGCAAGGGTAAAACCACGCTACTGCTATAATCATAACCTGGCAAATGCCGTTGAGATGCAGAAAATAGCGGAAAATGTCACCCATAGCGGCATTTTGGAATTGGCGGACATCAATTTGATTAGTAAAAATTTAGACTTTTTTGTCCTTAGAAGAATCATTGCCCTTGGGCTAGCAGATGAATTCAAAATACCGAATCCCACGGAAGAGACTTTGAAAAAGTATATCAGAACATTGCCAGTTTTCCTCGATAAAAAAGGGAAATTTTCTGCCGACCTCTATGCATCCCTATTGGAAATATTTAGGCGCAACACCGTAGGGCAGGATCGATTGGCAGAGATCCTATGTGAAGATTATAGAATCAAAGAAATTGAATCTATTGTGGCAGGCCATGGGATAGTATTCGACGAACAAGTGATATCGTTTTTGACGAGGTCTCACATTGAACATGATTTTATGGTTGCCACGATTACGACGGATGATGTTGTGGTTGATGAAAATATATCCGATGAAGAAATGGAAAGCTTCTACAACGAACATTCCCATCGATATGTGCAGCCGCCGATGCATGCTGTTTCCATGATAAAATTCAGCAGTGAAGATTTCGTCAAAACGGTTCCCAGTCCCGATGAAAAAACGCTGACAGCATTTTTCCTAGAAAACAAGGATTATTTTGAGAGGGATTCTAAATTTGAAGACATGAAGGATCGCGTATTCGATACCTACCTAAAGGCTGAATCAACGCGAATGGCCTATGCTCGAGCGGAAGATTTTGTTGGCGAATTATACAAAAATGATATAAAATTAAACAGCCAAGAGTTTAGGAACATGCTGGCAAAATTTGAAATTGAGAAGGAAAAAATTGCATCCTATTCCAAAAAGAAACTTCCCCATGTGAATGGTGTGGCCCCCACCTATCTGCTCAATGTGTGCGATTTGGAGAGTGGCAGGTACTATACGGATCCATGTCCAGCAACATTTGGATGCGTTGTCCTGTTACTGGAGCATAGGGAAGATGCCAGGGACTTATCTCTGGCGGAAGCAAAACAGACCATCGGAGAAGATATTCTAAGGGAGCGGAAATTATTAAAATTTACGGATAAAATAGAAAACATTCGTCGGGAAGTTGTCGATGGCCTTGCGTCCGATAAAAATCTTCCAGAAATTTTTGCAAAATATGACCTAAAATTCGATACCTTTGAAGGTGTTTCCATGGAAAATATGGAAGGAAAGAAAGTCGACCAATTATACAGGGAAGCCATAGCATCCCTAAAAAGGTCTGAACTTATAAAATTAATGCCCGTGGATGATGATAAAGTGTTGATGTTTGCCGTTGTCCATAGAAAATTTCCGACGAATGACATTTTTTCTAAAAATAGGCACGGGGAAGCAAAATCAATCCTAAAATTTTTGAGCAAAAATTTTATACTGACAAATTTTTTTAACGATCAAATATCCAAAATAGTCAAATGAGAAAATTTTCGTCGGAGTACAAAAATTAGCAAAAAAATATTGATCTTTTTATTAGATCCCTAAAATAAAGCATATGCCTTATGGCGAAATTTAACAACAAGGAGGAACTATGTGTGGTTGCGGCTGTGGCGGTGGAAAAAAGAAATAACCGCTGATTGAAAAATCATTCTAACTTTTATAAAATCAAAACCACCCGAGGGTGGTTTTTTCTTTGTCCCTAAGCATGGTGGATGGACCTTTCAGTTACCTGTGCTGCTAGGGATTATGATTAAGTTCATTGGGAAAAATATACGAAATTATCCAGGGGGCCAGGCCATCGATCTTCCGGATAGAAGGTGAATGTGCAAATGGGGGACAGTTTCTCCCGCCTGTTGTCCATTGTTTATTACCAACCTGAATTCCGTCAAATTGTGGGATTTGGCAAAATCTCTTGCCATGATCAACAATTTCCCAAGCAGTTCCGTATCTCCATCCTGTGCCGCTTCAATTCTATCAATTCTCCTCTTAGGAATGATCAATACGTGAACCGGTGCCTGTGGATTAATGTCTCGAATGACCACGGCAATGTCATTTTCGAAAACGATATCGGCTGGAATCTCTCCGTTAATTATTTTCTCAAAAATTGTCTTCTCCTCCACGGAGGTCATACTTTATAAAAGAAACATATTTGCAAACATTTATCCACAGAAATTTTCAATCTTTCGGGAGATTTTTTTATTGGAAAAGGCAGTGTTTCTTTTCAAATGCACCCACACTATGGCAACTGATACCTTCGCATTTAAGATAACCCACGGGTGTAAAAGTACCATGGCCCGCCGTGGAATCCTATCAACACCCCATGGCGTAATTAACACGCCAAATTTTATATTTTGTGCCACAAAGGGTGCAATGAAATCACTTTCGACGGCGGACCTCAAAGCTACGGGAGCAGAAACTATGCTGTCGAATACTTACCATTTGATGCTTCAGCCTGGGGCTGATATTGTGGCAATGCATGGGGGACTGCATAAAATGTTGAATTGGAATAATCCGCTGTTGACGGATTCTGGAGGTTTTCAAGTCTTTAGTCTCGGATACGGTGGAGTGGCAAATGAGATCAAAGGTCGGAGAAATTTCCCATCCCATTGTAATCGTACGCTGTTAAAAATTACGGAAGAAGGTGCACTTTTCCGTTCCTACATCGATGGGACAAAACATTGGTTAACGCCGGAAGTATCGATCCAGGTACAGAGCAAACTTGGGGCAGACATAATTCTGGCATTCGATGAATGCACCCCATTCCACGCCGATAGGAGATATACTGCATCTTCGATGGACAGGAGTCACCGATGGGAATTGCGCAGCCTTGCAGAGTTTAGAAAAAATGATGATGGACAACAGGCCCTCTATGGGATTGTTCAGGGAGGTATTTACGAAGATTTACGAAGAGGGAGTGCAGACTTTGTTGCAGACAATGATTTCTTTGGGCAGGCAATTGGGGGTAGCTTGGGAGGAACGAAGTTCCAGATGCACGAAGTGGTTGAAATGATTGGCCAACTCATTGACCATGCCCGTCCCATCCACTTGCTTGGGATTGGAGGCATCACGGATATTTGGAATGGTGTAAAAAGTGGAATTGATACCTTCGACTGCGTATGGCCGACCCGCCTGGCCCGCCATGGGGGCGCATTGTGTACACCATTTCTCCACGGAGGAAAAGAATTCATAAACTTGAACAACGCATGCTACCGCGAGGACGTTTCCCCCATCGATGGTACCTGTGATTGCTATTGTTGCCGAAACTTTTCCCGTTCGTACATTCACCATTTGTTCAAGGCAAAAGAAATGCTCGGTGGGCAATTGCTGACCATCCACAACGCACGGTTTATGGTACGGCTGATGGAAACAATACGTCAATCCATTGAAAATGAAACTTTTGGGGATGAATTCAAAAAATGGACAACCTTAGTAAGGGATGGATAACGATAGGCGAGTAATTTTGTAAGCTGGCTGATTATACCTACACGAGCTACGGTTAAAACCTATTGCAGCTACACGGGCTCCCAACGGAATGCCTGTGAGGGATGCATACCCATCTGCACCTGCAAATCTCGCTGCCGAATTAAATTGATCATTTGTGACGTGGACTGCAATTTTCTTAAAATCTTCCGTTTGGTCAGGAGGTACCTTAAAAAAGACAGGCATACCACCCTCTATACGTTTCAAAATTACAAATCTATTCTGTTCACGACCAACTTGATGAAAAGCCCTCATTTTGTCCTCCTTTTGTTGGAGGGACGGATATTTAAACCCTACATTGTGTCAATACTTTTGTTAACCCCTTTACTTCTTTTGTTAATTCATTTTACCAAATGACCCGACGGAGTATTTGTTGGCTAATATCAAATGCCAAGTTTGCATATACTCCACTAAAATTATCCTGCCAAAATCCAAAGGGAAGGGAGGAAATAAGCCCATAGTGTCAGTGGCTATTTTTCGTTTAGAAAGGTAATTTTGTAAGCTAGCTGGTCATATCTATACGAACTAATGTCAAAACATATTGCAGCTGTACGGGTTCCCAACGGAATGCCTCTGATGGATGTATGCCCATCGATATCTGCAAATCCCGCTTCCCAATGAAATTGATTGTTTGTGGTGTGAGCTGCAATTCTCTCAAAATCTTTTCTCTTGCCGGGAGGTACCTTAACAATTGCAGGCATACCATCACCCCTACGCCTAAGAACTACAAAATGTTTTTGTTCGTGACCAATTTCCTCAAAGATTTCCATTTTGTTCGCCGCTCGCCCGAAGAATAAGTATTTAAATGCCTCAATGCGTCAATATTTTCGTTAATTTTTATGAAAATATGGCGAATGTTACATTATTTGCCAGCTATGGGAGTCGTGGCAATTTGAATATTGACATAGCCAGCATCCCTGGCAATTTCACAAATTTTTAGTAAAATACCGGCGGGAAGTGACCTGTCGGGGCGCAGGAGAAGGACTAGATCCTCGTCCTCTTTTACGGGACATTTCGCATCCAGATATTTTTTCATGCCATATTTTAGGGAATCCATGGTAAAAATATCACCGTTAAACATTATGAATTTTTCCGACTGCACGGTGACGACCCCCATTGTTTTTCTTGCTTCGGGAGCGTTAGATTGGGGTAATTCGATCGTAACACCTGGTGACAGGATAAAACGGGAGTTTAATAGGAATAGCATTCCGAATAGGGTCAGAATATTTAAAATATTGAAAAGACCCATGCTGGTATCAAGTGGCTGTAGCTGGGAAGCTCCAATGAACCTAAACCTTTTTGTCAATATTTCCGTCATTCTCTTTTGCGTTTGCCATGTAGTACAAAATTTCATTGTAACTCCATTCCATATTATAAATCAAATGCTTTACTTGCCCATGCAAGAAGGCATAGGCTAATGTGCCCAAAATATTTAGCAGCAAACCAAACGATATCAAAATCATCGACTGTTGCATGAACGATATGATGGTATTCGACGAAAAATACGTTGAAGTATGTACCATCGCATCAAACATTTTTGCCAGAATTTGTAAAATTCCGGCAAAACTTATCATGGGAGCGACTTTTGCGATTAATTGGATGGACGGTAACCTCCGTTCCAGCAAAGGAATTTCTTGCAATGCAATACCATTGGCAACGTTGGATAATTCGTTTAAACCCTTATCCCTAAAAACGAGGACCGTTTTTGTCATTAGGGCTACCGTGCCGGGGGATTCTTCACATATGGTCAAGGCTTCATTATAACGTTTCTTTTTCAATAGGGCAATTATACCGTCCAAAAATTGCCGAGATCTTACCTTTTTGCTACGGAGGAACAAAAACCTTTCCATGATATACAACACCAGCAATATCGACAAAATAAATAGCGTCCATCCTGGGAGGTTACACAACATATTCTTCACAGTCGCAATAAAAGTATAACCCTTATAAATTTCAAATGAAATCTAATTTGTAAAATTGTAAATTTATTGCATAGTACGACAACCCACTTACCATTGGAGAGGTACAGTGGCCGGAGGGGGATGATTTTGTAGTAAGCCGGATTCTGTGTCATCGAATGATGATGTGTTCATTTATCTAATTTTGCAAAGTTTTGCAAAATTCCTCTTTCGAGGTGCGACGAACCCGGAGTTATTGGGCTGGCTACCCAACTCCCTATTTCGTCTTGCACCGAATTGGGTTTGCCCTGCGCGACATTATTACTAACTCGCCGGTGAGCTCTTACCTCACCATTTCACCCTTACCAAATGGCGGTATCTTTCTGTTGCACTGTTCCGTCATGGGACATATGGGTTCCATGCCCGCGTTTTCACGCGGAATCCTGCCATGGGGAGTCCGGACTTTCCTTCCATGATATTTCACATGAACGAACACATTCTTACAAAATCATCCCCCAGTTTCTTGCAAAGTACTAAAGATTTTTAATCGGTAAAGATAAATTTTCAATTCTTCTCCCAATTAACTATCGATCAGAAGTTTTTTGTGGCTTATGGTATAGGATATGCCCGACGCAATGGTTAAATATGTCGAATAGAGGAACAATAGAATCCCACCGTCACGTATCCATGAAATGTAGTGAGGCTTCAGCCAACGCCCGAAATCACGGGTCAGGGCGAACCATAATATCATAATCCCAGTCGATACGATTTGAATGACTGTTTTCACCTTGCCCGACATATTCGCTGCAATTACTACGTTTTTTGTGGCAGCCACCAACCTTAGGGTCGTTATTAAAAATTCACGGCCGATTACGAGTAGTATTAGGAATAGGGTCCACAGTGGTAAAATTCTTAGGGCTAGAAGTGTCACCATTATTCCTATCATGAATATTTTATCCATGAGCGCATCCATAAATGTCCCGAGGGTGGATATTATTTTGTACTTTCTCGCCAAGTAGCCATCCAACCAGTCCGTTATCCCACAAAAGATGAAAAGGATTATGCTCAAACTTGCACTTCCTGGAAAATCGATGTACATCAGTAGCACAATTAAAAATAGTAAGGGAATTCGTAATAGTGTTACCCAATTGGCCAAGTTCATTAAAGAAACGATGGAAACCAAAAAAAAGATTGTTGCAACTCAAAACCTTAATTTTTTTATAATTTCCATGGTCGAAGAAATTGCATTTGTGGTTATGGCTGCCGGCATTGGAAGTAGATATAATGGGACAAAGCAATTGGAAATATTTGGAAAAACCGAGCTAACGATTGCCGAATACAACATGCAACATGCCATTGGGGCGGGTTTTAGGCAGTTTTATTTCGTGATAGACGACAAATTGGCAGAGATTTTTCACGGGCGGTTGAAAAATTTTTTACCGTCGAATTGCAAATTCGAACTGATATATCAGAAAAAAGAGAAATCGCTGACAAAATTTTGTAACCGCCAAAAACCATGGGGAACCGCCCATGCTATCATGTGCTGTGGTCGGGTAATGGGTTGCAATTTCTGCGTAACGAATGCGGATGATCTCTATGGCCATGATGCAATATTTCGCATGGCCGAATTTTTGTGGTCCGTTGAAAAAAAATCCCAAACCTTTGCCAACGTAGCCTATGCCTTGTCTGAAACATTGTCCGCAAACGGTACCGTTTCCCGTGGTGTGCTTTCCGTCGATAGGGATTCCTATTTAACTTCCATTGATGAAGTGCATGGGTTGGCCATGGATGCCCACGATGGGGCTACTATTTCGAAAGATTCGCTAGTATCGATGAACCTTTGGGGCTTCACGCCCGAAGTTTTTAAATTATTGGAGGGAGGATGGCACAGGTTTAAACAAAATATCTCGGACATTGCGAGCGACGAGTTCGGGATATCTAATTTTATAAATTCAGCGGTCAAAGAAGGCCAGTGCAGGGTCAAAATTCTCAATACCAGTTCCAGGTGGCGTGGTATCACGTATCAAACGGATAGGGCACTGGTTGAGAAGATATTAAACGAATGATGCCATGGATACCGTAGAAACAACTGGCATGGTCATTAGTGTCCAAAAAAATGAACAATCGAAGAAAATTCTCTCCATGGATATTTTTACCATCGACTATGGTATCATGCGATGGTTCATTAAATCCCCATTCGACCATTCCAGGGATTACATGTTCGAGGATGTTGAAGTTATTGGTAATAAAATAACCGAAACGGCCGGAAAAGTGCACAAATTAACAATAGTGTCGAATAATTCCCATGCCATGGAAGAAAATGGAAACTATCAGGGGGCCGAGGTTTTTGTGAAGATTTTACGGAAAGTTACCTTCGATGGCGTACCCCTGGAAAATTTGTTTGTGATTACAAGACAGACGATTAAAAATTTTGCATCAAATTTCAATGCTGACATGGTGTTGCTAAAGGCTTTATACTTGCTCTGTCGGGAAGAGGGGTATGCCGTTGATTCTACTTGGATGAATTCCCTACCTCCCTGCGACAGGGTACTAGCCAAAAGCATCATCGCTTCTAAGTTTGACGCAAACATTGACCATAGAGCTTCTCACCTCATCGATTCGTTACAAACATGGATCCTCTCTCTCTAGGAAGGAATTATCATGTCGGAGTGAAATTGATCAAAAAAATATTTAGAAAAAACATGGAAAAGTTATTTGGAACAGGAAAATTTTATGCAAAGTGATTGCATAATTGTCTTAACAACGGTAGGTTCGAGGGAACTTGCTGAAAATCTCGCAAAGGGCGTAATCGCTGAGCGATTGGCAGCCTGTGTCCAAATTCAGAGAATAGAAAGTTTCTATGCCTGGATGGACAACATAGAGCATGGCAGCGAACATCTTCTGTCCATCAAAACCAAGGCTACATTGTTCGAAGATCTTTCCCGATTTATTTTACAAAACCACGACTACCGTATTCCGGAAATAGTACAAATCCCAATTGTAAAAGGATCCGAACCATATTTGGAGTGGATTAAAGCAGCAACCAAATAACCTGGGATGATTTTTTAGAAAAAATCTACATTGCTCATAAAAGAATTCAAAATTTTTCATTGACTCGAAAGTGAAAGCCGCCACAAGGGGCGCACTTACATTTATATAAAAAAATAAGGTGAAAATATGGAAAGAGAAGTTAATGCACAACTGTTAGCAGTTGAAAGACAGAGAATAGTTGATATAGAAAGCAGCTTTAGTTCATTATTTGGGCACGTGGAAGGGGTTCCAAGTGGGTGGTTCGATGCGGAGAGAATGGTTTCTCTGGTGAGCCCTAGTGAATACACTGCATTGCAGGAAAGGTCTGAATTAATGAACGGTGTGCTTTTACGGATAGACGTAGCAGAAAGAGAAGTAAGCGCGTTACGGCGTGACAAGAAGGCGAGTATCGAGGTAGCACGGGAATATAGAAGTAAAAAAAACCGCTTGAAACAATTGAAGAGTGTATCGCAGTTTTCGTCTTTTGGTAATGTCCCTAATGCTGTTATTGCTGAACTTATACAACAAGTAGACAATGGTGTAGGGCCCATAAATTATGAAGAAGAAAAGGCTAGGTGGGTGAATAGACAGGTGAAAGATGCCATGGGTGACGGTTGTGAAGCAATTACTGCCCCATCCACCAACCCGGATGTCGTAGAACTCGAGAAAAAAATGAAGAAAGAGTTTGGAGTAAGGGTAAATTTTGGAGACAACATCAATTTGGCACAACAAACATATGCAGTGTGTGCAAAGGCACAGTCATTCGGTCACAAATTTCCGAGCGAAATCATTTTCTTTAATACACCGGAGGAATATTGTCGAGCGGCTTCTTTTCGTAGTAAGGCTCGTCCTGGGTGTATAATTATTGCTAATGTTGATCCTGATCCTACTAGTGTTGCCCATACAAATGCATTGGTTGTCGATGCCTCCTTCCAAGGCATATTGTTCCATGAACTTGGACATTTTAATCCTAAGGCTCACGTGGGTTCCTCTATAGAGGAGAAGATACATGGGTTTTCTGTCAAACTTAAAGAAAGTTTCAATGTTGCCGTTGAAGAATTTGTTTCAACATTACCCAACCCTGGCAATGAAGATTTAGTACAAGAATTGCGAACTGCGGTTAGGGCAGAAGCAGATGTGAACAAAATAATAAACATATGTGGTAAAAAGCTATCCCGAGATGATATGCATAGACTTCTTGCCACAATTACCTTAGAATTGAATGAATTCGTGGATGAGAGGAGAGATTGCTGGGGGAAAAGAATAGCCAAAGAAGTATCGCTGTATGCTGCCACTGGTGGGAATGAATTTATGGCTGAGGTATATTGTGGCTGTATGCTTGGTAAGTCCTACTCCCCAGAAATCATGGAAATATATAAATTGAATGGGGGGCAACTATTTGCATAGTTTTTAAAGTTGCTTTGTTTAACAAATCCCATTAATTATCAGTGGGGTGATGATTTCTCACCCCACGGAGGTTGGGTTGCCGTATGTTATTTAATACATTTAAAATGGTTGGGGACGAAATTTTCTACGTAAAAATATATTAACGCTTGCAATCTGTAAAAAGGTGTTATACTTTCCCTTATGGAGGAAGTACTAACTCCACTAATATCGGAGAATTCACCAAAGACTCAGAGTTCACCTGGTGTTGGTGTTTATATTCCCAGAAACAATGTTCCTGGAGTGATATCTAATGAAGAAAAATACAAAGATGCCGATTTAAATGAGCGGCATATTGTTCCCTTCCAAGGGTATATTCCCGACATAGCACAACGGGAAAAAATATGCAAACTTATGCAGCAAGTCATCGCTAAGATCTGCGGTTTTACGGATGGGGTATCACTCGTTTTGGATGCCTGGGGTTTTAAGACTACAAAGGATATACTCGATGCACTCTCAAATATTACACGATTTGTGTTGCCAAAATCCGATCGTTCACTCAGGGCATACTTTTATGATGGTGCAAAAAAAGAAATCGTATTTAAAAGATTGATCGTGGTCCTATCGTCGACGTGTAAAGTGATTCTTAAGCTTGCACCCCAGCTAACACGTTTACAGGCACTGTCAAAACTATTTCCGCATGTTAGCTTAATCTTGGGTATCCTAGAGTTAGGGCTTAATTATGAGCAATTTACCAAAGATGGGCTGACCGCAAAAAATGTATCAAAAATAGCAGCTGCTCTATGCTACCATGCCGTTTCATGTGCGACATTTGCGGTAGCTGGAGGTAGCGGAGCAATACTTGCATTGGGTTTGGCAATACGCTTAACCATGTATTTCTCCTGGCTATTGGATGAAGGTATGAAAGACACATCCCTGATCATGCAGCCAATCGATAGGTTATGGTTTAAAAACAAGATTTCAGAAAATATTTGCTCACTTTTCTCATCCATCAGGCTTGCTACTTTTGACCCAGGTGGATTTCAGTGCAAGTCAGATGATGTAAGAACAATATACCTCACACTGATTGGCTTAAAATTATGCTACTCTACTGCATCTGCAATCGTAACACTTATTAGGGACAGCCAAAAAACATCGGAACCAAACCCAACTGAAGCAATACAACAGGGGAAAGTAGTCATAGAAGACACGAACGAGAATTTATCGTCGCCATATGTTGCTTGATACATTTAAAATTATTACGGGTAAAATTATTTATATAAAAATAATTAACGCTTGCAATTCATAGAAAAGTATCATATGTGTTAAACATGGGGCGAATGTTAATTCTATTAACCTCAGAGAGGTTGCCGAGATTACAGAATCCATCCGATCCCGGTCCTCGTGTTCCAATGGAAGGTGCTAATGGAACGATGTTTGTTGGGAGAGGATACCAAAATACTAATTTGAACTTAGATGGACGGCATATTGTTCTCCTCCAAGGGTATGTGCCCGACACAGCGCAACGGGAAAAAATATGCAAACTTGCACGGCAAGTTATAGCTAAGATTTGTAGTTTTGCAGATGGAGTATCACTAGTTTTAGACGCCAATGGTTTTGAGATTACAAAAAACATACTTGACGCACTCTCAAATATTACGCGATTTCTACTACCAAAGTCTGATCATCCCCGCTGGAAGCACATTTACGGTGTTGAAAAAAAAGACGATGGCGAAAAAATAGACCTTGTATTTAAAAGATTGATCGTGGCCCTATCATCGACGTGTAAAGTGCTTTTTAAGCTTGCACCCCAGCTAACACGTTTGCAAGCACCGTTAAAATTACTCCCGCATGTTAGCTTAGTCTTAGATATCATAGAATTAGGGCTTAACTATAAGAATTTTACCAAAGATGGACTGACCGCAAAAAATGTATCAAAAATAGCAGCAGCTCTATGCTATCATGCCGTTTCATCTGCAACATTTGCGGTAGCTGGTGGTAGCGGAGTAATACTTGCATTGGGTTTTGCAATACATTTAGCTATGTATTTCTCCTGGTTAGTGGATGAAGGTATGAAAGACACGGCCCTGATCATGCAGCCGATCGATAAGCTATGGCTTAGCAAATGGCTCGTAAAAAAGGTTTACTCATTTTGTGAATCTGCCTATCTTGACCACAGCTTTCAGTATCAGGTAAATTGGGGAAGAATGATATGTCTCTCGGTGATTGGCTTAAATTTGTGCAGATCCGCTGCATCTGCAGTTGTAAAACTTATTAGGGATAGCCGAAAAACGTCGGAGACGGACATCGCTGAAACAATGCTACAGAGGAGAGAAATCGTTGGAATACAAACTAGCCAAACCCAAACTAGCGGCGGTGGCGGGGCACAATGAGCAGCTTCCCGTGCCAAGACATGGAACCGTGTCAGATTTATAAACCATGGGTGTGCTTCGTTTCTAATCCTAGGAGCCATGCTTTGATGTCAATGCCTCCGCCGTAGCCGGTGAGGTTTCCACTTGCCCCGATAATCCTGTGGCAAGGAATTACCATGGAGATTGGATTTCCATGGCAGGCATTGAACACAAACCAGATATGTCGTTCGACACATTTAAAATGATTAGTTGCGAAATTATTTACGTAAAAATACATTAAACCTTTCAATCTATGAAAAAATGTTATAATGTTTACAATCAAAGAGATGAGAATAGTGACACCGTTGGCACCTGTGGGTTCGCCAAAGGCATCAAACCCATCAGGGATCGGCACTCGTATTTCAGGGAATGCTCGGGGGGAGATACTTACTGAAGAAAAATGCGAAAGTGCCGATTTAAACAAGCGGCGTATTGCTTCATCTGTACTTACACGGCAAGTTATAGCTAAGATCTGTAGTTTTGCAGATGGAGTATCACTAGTTTTAGACGCCAATGGTTTTGAGATTACAAAAAACGTACTTGATGCGCTCTCAAATGCTGTGCGATTTCTACTGCCAAAGTCTGATCATCCCCTCTGGAAGCACATTTACGGTGTTGAAAAAAAAGACGATGGCGAAAAAATAGACCTTGTATTTAAAAGATTGATCGTGGCCCTATCGTCGACGTGTAAAGTGATTCTTAAGCTTGTACCCCAGCTAACACGTTTGCAGGCACCGTTAAAATTACTCCCGCATGTTAGCTTAATCTTAGATATCATAGAATTAGGACTTAATTATAAGAATTTTACCAAAGATGGACTGACCGCAAAAAATGTATCAAAAATAGCAGCAGCTCTATGCTACCATGCCGTTTCATGTGCAACATTTGTGGTAGCTGGTGGTAGCGGAGTAATACTTCCCACTGTTTTGGCGATATCCTTGGCTGTGGGTTTCTCCTTGTTAGTGGAGGAAGGTATGAAAGACACGGCCCTGATCATGCAGCCAATCGATAAGCTATGGCTTAACAAATGGTTCGTAAAAAAGGTTTACTCATTTTATGAATTTACCTGTCTTGACCAAAACAGCTTTCAGCATCAGGCAGATTGGGGAAGAATGATATGTCTCTCGGTGATTGGCTTAAATTTGTGTAGATCCGCTGCATCTGCAGTTGTAAAACTTATTAGGGATAGCCAAGAAATACCAGAAACGGACACAACCAAAGTAACCAAAGCAACTGAAGCAACACAACAAAGGGGAAAAAAGACAAAACGAGCCTTTGAAAACTGGGTTAATAGAATCCAAACCCGAACTAACGGCAATGGTGAAGCACGATAAGCACCTTTCCATGCAAAGATACAGAGCCGCATCAAATTTATAAACCATGGGTGTGCTTCGCTTCCAATCCTAGGAGCCATGCTTTGATGTCAATGCCTCCGCCATAGCCAGTGAGGTTTCCGCTTGCCCCGATAATCCTGTGGCAAGGAATTACCACGGAGATTGGGTTTCTATGGCAGGCCATACCCACTGCCCTGTACGCTTTTCTCTTATCCATCATTCTCGCTATGTCTCCATAGGTTGCCCTTTGACCGTATGGGATTGTTAGCAAAGCTTCCCAGGTAGATTTTTGGAAATCTGTCCCCAGGAGTTTCAATGGAAGATTAAAAATTTTTCTTTTCCCAGCGAAGTATTCGGAAAGCTGCCTGAAAGCTTCATCGATAACGGGAGTATTTACATAATTTGCCGAAGGAATTACCCCAAAATCAATGCCGACTATGTGATCATTTTCGGCCGTTATTGTCAATGGGCCAATGTCTGTTTCATGGAAAATTGTATTTTGTCTCATCGCCTAAGGATTTATTTATGGTTGTTTGAAAAATTGTGGTCAAGAAACTGAAAAAGTAGACACAAATTTGTTATCTCGCACATAAAAACGCCAGGGATAGTTTGTTGCTCGACGAATACCCACCCTGGTTGTCTGCACAATGTTTTCCGGCAAAATAGGAGTAGCCCGTTCTATCCAAATGTTTCCTTCCCGATGGGTCAAATCCCGCCCATTGCAATGGAGGTCGATGCCCATTGCGCGGCATAATTTACCGGGACCATTTGTCCTCGAAAGACTATTAAGTCCTTCCAATGCGCGAATCAGAACGGCGCTGCCATAATTCTCCCTGTCGGTAACGATATTCAAGCAATGGTACATGCCATAGATGAAATAAACGTAGACAACCCCAGGCCGTTGGAACATTACCTTGGTCCGTGGAGTACATCCACGGAAAGCATGGGATGCGGGATCTTCCTGGGTATAGGCTTCGGTTTCGACGATATAACCTTGTAGAATGACATTTCCAATGGATCGGCAAAGTACCTGGCCAAGTAGCTCACGGGCAACAATCAAGGTATCGCGAGCATAAAAATCCCTTGGAAATATAGCCATCAAGCATTAAGCTTTGGAAGTTTTATTTAGGCTGCAACAACATTTTTATTCGTACCAAACATTCCTATCCTGCGAAATTTTTGATATCTTGCATCTAGCAGGCTTTTTTTATCGAGTTTTGATAATTTTTGCAAATGCTTGACGACCGCATTTTTAATGGCATTTGCCGTAAAATCGCAATCGTTATGGGCACCACCAAGCGGCTCATATATTATTTCATCCGCCACACCAAATTCTATGAGCTTCTTGGAAGACAGCTGCAAGGCTTTTGCTGCATCGGGAGCTTTTACTTTGTCATTCCAAAGGATAGCAGCACACCCTTCGGGGGAAATAACGGAGTAGTAGGCATTTTCGAGAATGAGAACCCTATCCGCCACTGCTATTCCTAGGGCTCCGCCCGAACCTCCTTCGCCGATGAACACAGAGATTATTGGACTGCTGATCAGCGACATCTCCCGCAAGTTTACGGCAATTGATTCCGCCACGTGTCTTTCCTCGGATTCAACGCCGGGAAATGCTCCGGGAGTATCGACAAACGTTACTATTGGCATGTTAAATTTTTCTGCCAATTTCATCAGGCGCAACGCTTTTCGATAGCCTTCAGGCTTTTGCATGCCAAAGTTCCGCCGTATGTTTTCCTTGATCGATCTTCCCTTCTGCTGGGCGACGACCATGATCGGTGTACCATCGCAGGTAGCCATGCCACAAACCATGGAATTGTCATCGGCATATAACCTATCGCCGTGTAACTCCTGAAAGTTCAAAAATATTTTGTCGATATAATCCAACGAATATGGGCGCAGGGGATGCCGGGCAATCTGTACTCTTTGCCATGCGTTTAAATTGGCATATACCTTTTTTTTGGTTTTCTCTATTTTTTTTTTTAAAGATGCAATTTCTCCCGAAAAGTCGATGTCGGAAACTGTCGCACGTTCGTTTAAGATTTCCAGTTGATTGGCAAGATTGTAAATCGGTTTTTCAAAATCTAAAACAAACTTCTGATTCATGGTTTGTAGTTTAAGTAAAGGGTAAAAATTGCAATAAATTTAGTATGGCCTAATATAAATCTGTTGTGGCGAGAGGAACGTTTTTGATGAAAAATTGCCGAAAGATTTTTCCTAAAATTTGACGTTCGATAAGGCCCCTACGAATTGTTTGGGATAATTTTCCCATCAACCCGGGCACCTGTTCCAAGATATAACTAACATCAATGGGGGCATTGGCGATGTTACTGTCAGGCTTCAGCATTAATATTCCTACGGTTTTGAATCCTAAAGTTTTTAAGGCAATGCCATAGAGTAAAAGTTGCAGTCCGGAATATCGCTCCATGTGCCATTTAATATTTCGCTCCGTCATTTCGACATTGTTCCCGGTCTTGAAATCTATGATCACCGTATCTGCATCAAAATGGTTTGCATCGTACGGATTTCCGTTGCTAATGATGAAATCTAGCCGCCCTGATAGGCAAAGTTCTTCGTCTTCTATTTTAATCGTAAGATCCGATGGGAGGGAGTATTCGCTGCGGAAAGATTCCCAATCGGGCATGATAAATAGTTTATCCACCAGGCGTTTAGCCCAAATGGTTGCCAAATCTACGGTCCTGGAAAAATCGGCTGGGACATCTGCATCGGCGGCAGCACAGGCCCGGACCATCATGTTTTTCATGCGACTGGAGCGTGATTCTATGTTTCTATAAAAAATATCCGGCGGATGCTTTCGAATAAAAGTGTTTTTCGCTTCAAAAATTTGTAAAAATTCGTGGGTAAATGAGCCGAGTGCAATTTTTTTGTCGAAAAGTTTTGAATACCAGGGCATCGCCGGTAGTTTTAAAACGAAATCATAGAACCCGGTACATGGTTTTTGCAATATACGTTCAAGTGTGCTACAGGAAAGTTTTAGGCATGGATCGATGGCAAAACAGTAGTCGTGTATGTTCTGGGATAGATCGTGCCTTGTCGTGTAGGAAGTTGTACATTTTTCCATGCTTTCAATGTCTTCGCTGCTAAGGCTATCATCTGGGAAGTGGGTCAAGGTGTCAGGAATGGATTTGAGTAGCAGGTCCTCCTGATCCTTCGAATAAAATTCTTTCTGGGCCAAATGGAACATTTCGGTAAAAATTTTTGCCGGTTCCTGTTCGACGGTATTGCCGAAGTAATTTTTTGTGGCATAGGACAAGGTCAATTTACATTTTTTGCACAGGATTTCAAATATGGCTCGCTGCAAATATTTCTTGTCCTGAGAAGTCAGTAGATAGTTATGGGGATATTCGACGGCAGTATCGCCGGAATTTAGGCGGACTGTTGCATGGCCGTTAATTCTATCAATTATACCTGCGGAAAGCCAGTAATTTTCTCCGGAAAAATCAAAATCCGCAGCAGTCATCCCGGCAACGAATATATCCGTGAAATCTTGTTTGTAGGCGGAATTTATGTTGATGAGAACAACGTTTGCCTGGGGATTCAATGTGTAATCTTGGCTTTTAGAAATAACCGATGCCACAAAATATTTGACCAAATTTCTCTTGAAAAAATTTTTTTCACCGATGGTACCATCCGATTGCTCTGTCAAAAATTCTACCATTTCCGAAGGTAAAATATCGCCAAATGCCTTCGTGAATTTTTGGTAAAAGTTTTCAAAAGAAAACTTTGCCCCGTGCATATCATAGGGCTCGACAATGTCAAATGAATGAATGTTTTTTATGTTGGCGAATTCCAACACAATGTCGAAGTTATCTGACAGACAGCCCCCTTGGAGCGGTGCTAGATCGCTAATAATTTTATTGAATTGTTCCCGTTCGATCAGGTTATTTGCCAACAATTCTGCACAAAATCTGCAAAAACTTGGTATGTCTCTTCTAATTTGCCAATCACCCCATAGGGACAGGATTGTTTCATGTTTTGCCGATTTTTTGGGATGCCCGATGGTATCGCAATAGGATAGACCGGCTGCTTCCAGTTTGTCTACTAGCATCAGCAATTGAGTGGTTTGGTTATCCTTGAAACACACCCCTATCTTCACCGAAGTGTCCTGGGATAGAAGTTGTAGAATTTGATTAAAAGTTGTTTCGACTTCATCGCATATCGTATCGCAGGCTTGAAATTTTACGTTCTTTCCGAAATTATGGTCCCCATTGCATAGGTAAAATGTGCTTTCGCCAAAAATTTTTTCCAGGGTATTGATCCATAGGTGGACAAACTCCGCATCTCCAAAGTCGTAGGTAATTACATCCGTTTGTGCATAACATTTCGCGGCAACCTCCATCAATGCTTTGGCGTTATCAAATGGTAAAAAACCATAGAAAATTACCTGCCCATCCATGGAGTTTTTACGGGAAGATGCAGATTCTAGCAGTAGTCTGTCAACGTCTTGCTCCAAAATGAAATCATTGGCAACAATTTCCTTCTTTAGGTACTCAAAGAATGCACGCAGGTCTCCGTCCAGTATATTTTCATGTACGCCCGACCACAGGGCTTCATGGAATGCTTGGAGGGTTGTTTTTTTATCCGCAATAATTGTGCGTTGCGTATGGCCATTGATGTTCACCCTATCAGCCACTTCATCGAAACAAAAGCTGACTATACTATTTGTGCAAATTTTTTTAGGCAGGTCAAACTCTACCGCCAGGTGTTTCCTAAATTCATGGGCTGTATAGAATTTTAGGGAATTGGGATGGATGTTGTTTTGCGAAAAAATTGTTTTCAAAGGCCATATGTCATCGTAGGTAGGTATGACAAATGTGATCTCCGGACCATGAAAAATATGTGACATTCCATTGGTAAAGTTCGAAAAATCTTCGATGACATAGGTTGCCATATAAAACCTATTCCTCCCATGCCGTTCGTACCGTTGGAATTCCTACCTTCCGAGAATGGGATCGTCTCCATTGGTATTTATTAAAGCTTTGCATGGTTATCCGTCGGTCACGTTCTTTCAAGAAATTCGAATCCCTATGAAATTTTGAAACCCTAAATTTTTTAGATAGTGACCTAAACCCCATGCTACTATTCCCCTGGTGGGAGTATATTTGAGGGTTATCGTTGTGGTGACTAGACTTAAGCCGCCTATGGGCTGGAAATGCAGCAGCATCTGCCGCACCAATCGCACATATCAGGCAGATAATTAAACAAATATTACATTTCATCCGACAACATGCCTATATTTGACCTATTTGTTTTAATAAATTCACAAATTCAGAGTTTTTAGCGACATCAAAGGGCTTTCCTCCTTTTATCCTTTGAAAATCTATGCAACTCATTTGGCCATCATGGCTTTCATCAAGTCCAATGACACCAGATTCTCCCGCGAGGGCACACTTTACAGCCATTTCGGCACTGTCATTGATCAAAGCAATGTCGAAAAGGTTTGATGGGGCAGAGCGGGCAAAGTATCCACTTTTTTGGACCAGGGTTTTTTCAGCCCCAATCTTTTTAGAAAATTGAGACTTAAACCATTCCCCTGCATTGATCGAATCGAGCTTGACATGGCCAAAAGCATCGCGGACAACCGTTTCACGCCGTGATTCCATCTCGGTGACAATTTCATCGACGCATGCGCCTTCGCTCACGAAAATGTTTACACAGCCTACGGTTTTCATTATCTGTTCCAACCGATCGGCCTCTTTTTTCAAGTTGATGGTTATTTCGGGGACATATACTCCATGGATAGAATAGCGTTCCTTTGATATTCCCAACCCGGCAATGAACTCGCGTTCATGCAACCGCTTTGTATAACATAATGCCGATGCAGCCGTTAGCCATCCACACTTGCGCCCCATGACTTCGTGGATGATAAACATTTTCGGGTTTGCCGTTGTTTCAGCAACGATGTGTTCGAAAAACAGAGCACTTTGTTCGGCTGCCGTATTTGCGCCCAAACTATGGGCAATTGGGACGATATCATTGTCTATGGTCTTCGGCAATCCGATAACTTGTAAATTGTAGCCATTTTCTTTTAAATGCTTTGCCAAATCAGCGGCCACACCGTTGGTATCATCGCCGCCTATGGTATGCAAAACGTCAATTTTATCCTTCACTAGTTGTTCTGCGGCGACGTTGAGTGGAATTTCTCCAGCTTTTACAAATCCGCGTTTTATACAATCTTCAACATTGGTTAGCTTTACACGGCTGTTCCCTATGGGGCTACCGCCGAATTGGTATAAAACTTCTACCGATTCCACGACTCCGTGGGTAACGTTGGAGGAATCACCTAGTAGCAACCCTTTGTAGCCATCGCGGTAACAAATTACCTCAATGTCTGGAGATGCTTTGGCATACTCTTTTATCAATGCCGCAATGGCAGAAGACAGACACGGAGCAATTCCTCCCGCGGTCAATATGGCAACCTTCTTCATGTCTTTACATGTTATCATCCTTCCATCTTTGCGCAATTAAAATTTTTAAAAAAATAAGATGAGGGTGAAAATCTTTCGTCGGCCCAGAAAATTAGCCCATAAAAAATATCCCATGGAAACCTCGATAAACGTAAATGTCTTTTGCCACTGGGAAATTTTTCGCATTATATCTTGATATGCCTATTTACTATTATTATGTTGCGATGCGGTGAGTAGGTATGCCATTGTTTGTGGAGGAACGGGGGGGCATTTGGGCCCTGGCATAGCAATCGCCGAAGAATTGATGGAACGGAATGGAGAATGTTTATTGCTTATCAGCGATAAGGTAATCGATGGTGTCATGCTGGAAAAATATGACCAATTTGAATACGTCGTGCTGCCGGCTAAGCCATTGGCTAAAAGTATTTGGAAAATTTTTGAAACAATAAAATCACAGCTCGTTTCCCTCTTACAATGTATAAAATTGGTGAAAAATAGAAAAATTGACTGCATCATAGGCATGGGGGGATTTACAAATTTTCCAGCGGTCATGGCTGCATTTCTGATGCGGAAGAAAATAGTTTTGCATGAGTCAAACCGAGTAATTGGCAAAAGTATAAAATTACTAGCACATTTAGCCGATGTAGTTTTCCTTCCCCCCGATGTGAATTTTGCCAGTCGATCTTTAAAGAAAAAGGTTTCACACGCATCCATACCGCTCAGACGGGAGATGCAAAAAATCGACAAATGTGAGGCCAGGGAACGGCTGGGGTTAAATCCCCACAGGTCCGTGGTAACGGTTTTAGGCGGAAGTCAGGGAGCAAATGCCCTAAATGAATGGGCAATTCAACATTTTCAACGGTTGAATGGCCACAACCTGTCAGTTTGTTGTGTGCGTGGCATAAAAAGTGATAGCCGCGAGAAAATAATCGGCATGTCGGACGATGGCAATGCCATTGGGAACCTATTTCTCCCATTTTGTAACGATATGTCGTCACTCCTCAGTGCGACGGATTTACTAGTGTGCCGGGCTGGTGCGGGGACAATAGCAGAAGCCATACTTTTTGGATTGCCGATGGTATTGGTTCCCTATCCGAGTGCCGCTGAAAATCATCAGGAAGTTAATGCTACCCATGTGGCAAATGAAGGTAGAGCAATTGTCGTGCGGCAGGGAGATATCGATTTACTCACAAACATCGTTATTGAATGCTTTCAGAAAAATCTCAAGAATTTCCAAACAACTCCACCACCGGACAGTGAGCATTCCGCCGCTGAAATTATTGTAAACCATATCCAAAGGATGATAGGAAATGAGTAAAAATATTTGTATGCTTGGAATCTGTGGGGCTGGCATGGCACCGCTGGCAATTTATTTAGCCCAAAGGGGGGATGTGGTTTATGGATGGGATGATTTCGTCAACTTGCCAGTTAAAGACCTTTTGGTATCCCATGGGATTATCTTTATGCCGAAACAACTTCTTCCACCAAACTGCGATTGTGTGGTTCGGTCGAGTGCCGTCAATGAACAGAGCAATAGCGTTTGCCAACGGGCAGCAAAAGATGGCATCGAGATTTTCCGAAGGGGAGAGTTTTTGGCAAAGATCTGCCGGGATAGGAAATTGCTTGCGATCGTGGGGTCACATGGGAAGACTTCTGTTTCTGGTACATGCGTGGAGATTCTTAGGCACAATGGCCTAGCCTTCGACTATGTGGTGGGGGGATTTTTTAAGGGGAATGAAATTCCATCATCCACCTACGACGAAAAATCCGAATGGATAGTGGCTGAAGTTGACGAAAGCGATGGAACCATAGAAAATTTTTCACCGGAATGCACCATTGCTTTGAACTATGACGATGATCACATATGTAACTACGGCAATCGAGATAATTTTTTAAAAGCATTTGAAAAGCTGTTTGCACAGACAAAGTCGACCATTTTTGTGCCCGAAGACGATATAATTTTCACGAACATGGCATCCAATTTTGAAAAAAAGTATGTCAAAATTCAGGGATTGAACGGCGATGATTTCTCCGAAAAAAACAAATCCATAGCGCTATTCTGCATGCGTAGAATTTTCAACGAAGATATTACTTTACCCGATAAAATAACGGGAATTCAACGGCGAAGTGATGTGATGTTTAAAACCGAAAAATTTGTTTTTCTAAATGACTACGCCCATCACCCGACGGAAATCAATTCACTGTTGAAATACGCCCGAGCCCACTACAAAGACTACGAACTGAACATAGTATTTCAGCCCCATAGGCTATCTCGGACCAAACAATATTTTGCAGAATTTGCAGCAAATTTGGACATGTTTGACAGGCCATTTGTCGCCGAACTATATGCCGCATTTGAGGAGAAAATTGAGGGTGTTTCCAGCGACCTTGTGTTCAATGAGGTAAAAAATCCGAACAAGAAATTTTTAACCCTTTCCCAATTTGAAACCGACATGCACGACATCTATAACGGGCTATCCTCATGCGATAAAAAGCAGCTGGTGATGTTCGTTGGGGCAGGCAATATCCTGCATTATGCCAAAGCTTTTGTTGGCAAAATCGCATTTGGAGAGGTGGAGGAAGCTTTTAGCCAGGCTCAAATAAAATTTGCACCTTTTGAGGATTTAACCCATGCATTTTCCATAAAAGTACCAACATCTGCCCGAATACGTGTAAATCCTGCAACGCGCGACGAATTGATCACAGTTGTAAACATTTGCCACAATTTGGGCATTAGGTATGTAATTATCGGCAACGGAACCAAAATATTGCCACCGGATGGGATGATCAACGCGGTTGTAATAACATTGGATTCAGCCCATTGGAAATCTCTGGAATGGATTGAAAATGATACTTTGCGTTGTAAAGCTGGAATTTCTCTCAGAGACTTTTGTAAATCAGTGAGTGGGAAAGGATTTCTGGGAACCGAAAAGCTATCATATATTCCGAGCCATATGGGTGGTGCAATCCTTATGAATGCTGGGGCTCATGGACAAACCATATCCGACCATTTAGTATCCATCGAAACTTTGGATCCCAATGGGGTCATACATACCATAGAAAAGGCCGATTTGAGTTTTGGATACCGAACGGCTTCCATCCCTCGCAACAATATCATTCTTAGTGCGACCTTTCGGTTTAGCGAACAGGCTTCCCAGGAATATTTTGCCTCCATGGCCGAAGAGCTATTGAACTGGCGAAAAACACACCAACCAAGGGGTATCAACTTTGGATCGGTGTTCAAAAATGGAGATGATTTTTTGGCCGGCGAATTGATTGATAGGGCTGGGCTAAAAGGTACGAGCGTTGGAGGTGCGGCCATTTCCGAGGAGCATGCTAATTTTATAATCAACCGGGGGAATGCATCCTTTCGGGACATTGAAAAGCTCATAGATTTAGCGAGGTATATGGTGTACATAAAATTTGGAAAGTTTCTAAGAACGGAAGTAAATATTCTAAGGGCCTAGGGGCTTGAAATTTTAGCGAACTTTTGTTCCGTAGTTTTCACTAGCCATGTTCGACAAAATTTTGAAAACAACCTTTGGGGTGCCCGTATCGTTTAAATCTCAAACGCAGAGCACCAATGTGGACGCAAAGGAAATGGTGGGGAATGGGCAACCAGTTCCATTCATGGTACTAGCGGAGCAACAATTAGCTTCCTATGGGCAACATGGACGGCGTTGGGTCGGAAATGTTGTTGGAAATTTATACCTATCCTACGCTTTAAAAATAACTGATACATTGCAAAATCATCCAACGATTTTTGCGCAGTATGTGGCCGTTGAACTTTGTGAAATGCTATCCAATAGATTTTCCATCGACGTAAAAACTAAGTGGCCCAACGACATCCTCATTGAATCGAAGAAGATTGGAGGCTTGCTTTTGGAAGTTATAAGGAGGGACAACAGCATTATTTCGGCGATCCTGGGAATTGGAATTAATATACTGGATACTCCAAAGATAGATAATGCCCCATACCAAATATCCTGTTTGAAAGAATCTATCAATGTTAAATTAGATTTCGACGATGTGCTGATTGATATAGTCCATGCTCTTATTGAAATTGTCGAAGGGTTTGAAACGATTAATCTTGGAAGCTTTTGCGAAAAGTGGAGATCCTTTGATTGCATGTATGGCAAAAATATTATCCTAGAAAGACAAAATTCTCAAACTAGGGGAATTGATAGGGGTATAAATGAACTGGGGGAATTAATTGTTTTGCTACCTAGTGGCCAGCAAATTACGTTTCTGCAGGGAAATGCAAAAATATCTCCCAATGGGGCATTTAGTCGTTGATGAAACAATGAATCTTTTTTATTTGTTGATTCCTGATTGCTCAGGTGGTGAAATTGGTAGACACGCTGTCTTCAGGCGGCAGTATCGCAAGGTATAGGGGTTCGAATCCCCTCCTGAGCACCAACATGGCGGGGGGTTAATACGCTTTTGCAAAAGATCAAAAGGATTCCCAGTGTTCTGTAAGTTAGCTGTAACCTGGAATGATACTAGATAAAAACAAACTCCCCAGGAGAAAATCTTCCATCCTGTCCCTATAATTTTAACACAACTATATTTTCCATATGCCTTGTTTGGGGAAACATGTCGATTGGCTGAATTTCTTCGATGGAATATTTCTGTCCAAGGAATTTCAAATCCCGTGCTTGCGTATCTGGAGCACAGGAAACGTAAACAATTTTTGCGGGACAAAATGCCATCAATTGGGATAGAAAAGTTTCGGTACATCCAGCCCTCGGAGGATCGATGATTACGCTGGTTTCATGGCCCGCGAATTCAACATTTTCAAAAATTCGTTCCGCCGTTCCAGCGATAAAACGAATATGGTCAACTTTGTTGTCCCGGGCATTTTGTTTAGCGAAATTGATGGCAACCTCATTGATTTCTATGCCAAGAACCTTTTCAAAGTTTTTCGCTGCCATTATGCCAAAAACTCCAACGCCACAGTAGGCATCGATCAAATATTTTGGACCCATTGCCGCCCGGACCACAAAATTAGTCAACTGTGGCAATGCATAGGGGTTGTTCTGAAAAAATTCACCGGCCTGGTAGGAAAAATTAAAATTTTCAATTTTCTGGGACACAATTGCCCTAGGACTTGTTTCGACTCGTTGGCCCAGATCTCGCAAAAGAATGGTCCCTCCCCGTTTCAACGAACTTTTATTTCGTAAAATATCTTCCCGTACGGCACCCAATCTGTCATTTATCCTTTCGGTGGCAATGGGGCATTGTTCCACATCAACAATCGTTCGCATGCCTTCTTTTAAAAACCCTATGGGGGGGACGGACCTTTGGAAATGGGGAGTTATCTTCGAACGATAGTTATAGGAGCGGTCCCCATGCAAACATTCATTGATTGGAAATACAATGCCGGCCAGCTTTTTCATCACGTCGGACACCTGATGACGTTTGAGGTTCAATTGCTTTTCATATTTTATATGCTGATATTGGCAACCTCCGCAGATGCCAAATAATGGACATTTCGGCTCGATACGGTCGGGGGATGGTTTGACGATCTTTATTAGGTCACCGACGGAATAATTTTTCAAATTTTTATGGATGCTAGCAATTACAACCTCGCCGGTAGAAACATGGGGGACCATTACGACCCAATTGTTCATGCGGCCAAGGCCCATGCCAAGATTTGTTACGTCATCTATGGCAAGTTCAATCTGTTCATGATATTTGAACGGTGTGGCTATAAAATTTTTCGGCTGCCTAAACTCCACATCCCTAGCGAATAAAAAATATTCAGCATTTTCAAAGAAAATTGTCAGATTACAAAGCCCTTTGGTCAATGGGCCGATATTTCTATGGCAAACGTATCCGTTTCATTGGGGGCTATCATTGCATAATTTTGAATGTCAGCATTTGTCGTGTTTCCGCTGCCTTCGGATGGCATGTCTGCCACAAAAGCCACATCTACTTTATTAGCTATCGGAGTTTTACGTATCACTAGGACTGACTTTTGGGTTTTATTTCCAAAGATGAAAGAAAGTCCTTCTTCTTCATTGGGTGTTCCTATCCAAATCTTACTATCCTGTAACTGGGTAAATCCTATGATGTCATTATTTAACAGCTCGAGAGATGTTCTTTCGTTGGATTTAACAGAATTTATAACACGCATGTCATCGGATATGCGTAGCCGCTTCTTTGCAAGATTTTTTACGATATATTTTTCCAGCGGTGTCCCATTGGTCCAAGGCAAATTTATAAAAAAATGTATGGCCGGACACCAGTATATGGGCATGGTTCCACGGTTAGTCACGGAAATTTCGAGGCGGAAATATAATTCTGACAGCCTGTATGTTATTTTTGGCAAAAATGATAGCTCACTATCATTTTCCGGGGTGAAAGCTATTTCATACTTGGTATCGCTAGTTTTTACAAATTTCAAATTTTCAATGCCTAGGGAATCGAACCCCGCAAGGGGCATCGACTTCGCATTAAAAAATATTTTCGAACCAATATCGCCAATGGAATCTTCCCCGTCCATTTCGGAAAATAATATGTCTCGAATACTATTGTCGGCCATGACAATTTGCCAACTTATTATCTTGGCAACGTCTTGGGGACAGAAAAGATAACGGGAAGGCGAAATATCCGCTGACAACAATTGCAGACCGTGAAAATCCAATTCACTAACATTCATAGGCACGAGCTTTTTAAACTTCTCCTGAGAAAATGATAAAAGAAAATTTTTTGTAAAGCCATTAAGATTCCAAGTTAGGATTTACCACGTTGGAAGTCGGTGGGGAAAGCTGTGATGAAAAGGTAGGGGCAATGGTACCGTTTATGGCACGGGGTAAAAAGTGCTTGCCGCCATTGGGTTCAAGATTAATTTTCCCCAATGCTTGATTCCACAATTAAAGTTTTACCGGAAGATGTTGCCAATAAAATTGCCGCCGGAGAAATTGTTGAACGGCCGGCTGCCGTCGTTAAAGAATTAGTTGAAAATAGCCTGGATGCGGAGGCAAAGCTTATCAATGTTAGGTTTTCTCGGGGTGGAAAGTTTTCCATAGTCGTCGAAGACGATGGTTTCGGTATGCACAAAGAAGAAGCACTGTTGTCCATAAAACGACATGCCACCAGCAAGTTGCACCACATTCAGGATTTAGATTCGCTGGCCACATTCGGTTTCCGCGGTGAAGCCATCCCATCCATAGCGAGCGTTTCTAAGTTTAGGTTGATGACCTGTTCCAGCAATGATGTCCATGGGGCGGAAATTGTCATTGATGGTGGAAAGGTTGTGTCCGTCAAAGATTGTGCGAAGTTCAATGGAACGAAGGTAATAGTCGAAAATCTGTTTTACAATGTTCCAGCCAGGAGAAAATTCCTCAAGTCCGATGAAACGGAAAGCATGAATATAATATCTCTGATAAAAAATTTGGCATTGGCTGAATTGGATGTGAAATTTTCTCTTTTTCAAAATGGGAACGTGGTATTTCTGTCGCCGAATTCCAAAAATCTTGGAGATAGAATAAATGAAGTTTTCAAGCACGATGAGAAATTTATCGATTTTTCATATGCCGATGGAGATTATGCAATGGACGGAGCGATCTGCGATCCGACCTTCGGGAATGTTTGTAAAAAAAACATGGTCGTCTTCGTGAATAACCGCCTAGTCAAGAGCAATGTCGTCAACTACGCCATAGGCGATGTGCTGGAACCGATCTTTCCAAACCATAGGGGAATTTTGGCCTATATTTTTTTGAAGATTAATCCGGCGATGGTTGATGTAAACGTGCATCCAATGAAAAAAGAAGTTCGTTTTAAAAATGAAATGGCGGTCAGGGGATTCATTCAAAAGTCCCTATTGGACATATTTAGAAAACACGACGGCATGATGGTTGAAAAATTTGTCCAGTGGGAACCACAACCAACGCTGCAAAAATTCCAACAGCTGCGATTCCAAAGCTTGCAAAAGGGGCCGCTTCTTCAAGATTGCCCGGCAACAAATTCATCGGGCAGGGAAATTATCCGCAGGGAAATACCGTTTGTTGAACAGAAAAAGCTAGATATATCTTCCACGGAAGAGCCCAGCGAGCACGATTGGAAGTTTGTCGGAATAGCTTTTGGAGAGATTGCAATTTTTGAACAGAGAACTGGCATTATCATCTTTAATATTCGGTTGGCTCTCAGCCGAGTGACCTACGAAAAGGTAATGGCTCAGTGCGATGTTACCAGCTCGCAGCAATTGCTGCTGCCCATAGAATTTTCGTTGTCCCAGGACGAATCGGACCGATTCCAAAGATTTTTGCCGATTTTTTTGAAAAATGGATTTTCGATCTATTCATTTGGGCAATACGACTATAAGATTGATGCGATTCCGGAATGGCTATCCTACCAAGATGCGGCCAGTTTGACCCATCGACTAGTTGCGGAGGACAATCCTTCCCCCAAGAACGCACAAGCATTGAACATGGAAGAGACCTTTGCCCGATGTATTTCGCAGATTTCTACACTGGAAAATTATAGAACACAGGATAGCATCAAAAAGCTGCAAAATGCACTGCTATTGTGCAAAAATCCACTGCTGTGTCCCCTTGGAAATGCCATATATTTTGAACTTTCGCTGGCGGACATGGGCCGTCGCTTCGGCATAAAAATAACCCACTGACCAAGGCTGTTTCAAAAGAACAATTAAAAAAATTAGTTTTTGCTTGCAAAAAAATAGCATAACATTCAAATATATAGACACATACATGGAATCATCTCAGAAAGCTGAAAACAACATTTGTCGCGTAGAGCTAATGGAAGACCGTGGGGCCGCCTATGGCGATTCCCAGCCGAGGTTTGTACCATGCAGCATGTTCCATGAAAAGACCATATCCGTACACTTTGGTCCGGAAAATTCCTATTGTTCCAAATCTAAGTTTTTTTCTAATCCCCTCAGGACAAGAGAAGTATGTGTGGTCGTTCCAACGCAATCAAATAATTTTACCGATAGGACCGATAGGAATAGGACAACCAGTGTGTTTGAGCTATATGCAAAACAAGGGGATAAAATTTTTAAACTGAAAAACAATATCCTGAAGAACCTAAAACCATTGGCGGATGTCGAAGTCGTTAAGCTTAAAAGCTTGGTGAATTCCAAGTTTAATTCTGCTTTTCGAGAAAGAAACCTAAGTGTGCCCGATCATGTCAAATTGCAGGTCCAAACCAGTGCCTTTTTTGATTCAATAATTTCGTCGATAGTTAAACCAGAGTCCGTGTTACTTGTACGCCAATCTTGGACGTCAACGAGTAAAAGCTGGGGAGTATACGAGATTTATGCCATTTGCCAGTATATTTTAGGCGACATTTTTGAGGCCGCCGAAAGCCAGTAGTTGGGAAGCCGTAATGCAAGGGGTAAGTGCCAAGGAGAGTTTGTGCCAGAGGGTTGGTTTTCGCGAAGTCAGGGAAGAAATAAAATGGGCGGTTAAGCCATGGCGTGATTTCTGTAAACTGCAATGCAGATGATGTTTAAACGGATCCCGGGACGTACCCGCAAGGGCGGAGGGGCATTGGTTGCCTTCAAAGAAAAATTAAATTGCGACTTGCATTTATCCGTTGTTCAATTTGAACTAAATGCTTCGGAGAGATGACAGAGTGGACGATTGTGTTCGACTCGAAATCGAATGTATCATAGAGGTACCGGGGGTTCGAATCCCTCTCTCTCCGCCAAAAACTTAATAGTCCTAGGAAGGGAAATGCTGCAAAACGGGAGCCCGGAGGAAAAGAGGTGCCAGTTGTTCATGGAAGTGGAAAAAGGAAGGGTTCCACGGTGCAGTGAACCCTGCAATTGATATCTTCTTTATTCCCAGAAGGTTTTTGCGAAAAACACTAAAACAGACAAAAAAAATGGGGTTTTTATTATCCGTTCGAACGTTTTGGAATCCTGTTTACATGTCCATAAAATGTGCAAATTTTTATTGACAAAAGGATAATATTAGTTTTTTCTACCCTCCCCAGAAGGAACCAACATAATGAATATAAGGGAAAAAAGAATATTTACCATTTTAATGGTAATCATTGGGTGTTTAATTGCTAGTTCTAGTTTTGGTGCTCGTTGGCCGAGGAGGAGCTCAGCCATTATAGGGGCTGCCGCTTCCTTCGGTGATCCTCTTAGAGAAGATCCAGTAGTCATAACAGTGGCCGCTAATAATTTACTGACCAATGCACTCTCTAGTCGTATGACAAATATCAAAAATCGCTCTGCCGAGTTATTTGTTCATGCCATTTATGGCCATAATACCATAGTAGGTGGCTATAAAAACAATATGGGTGGTCTTGTCCTAGGATTTGACAATGTTTGGGCGTTTGCCAATGAAAAGTATTTCCATCTGGGGACTGCCTTTGGGTATGTTCATGGGAAAACAACGCCTTCTTCGGAAGCTTTTACCGAAATACAAAATGATTTCCGTGTCTTCTGTATCGATCCTAGACAATTTGACATAAATTTCGGCCATGATGCCTATGCAATAAGGATGTTTGGTGCCTATGAATCGTTCAATGATAAATGTTTAAAGACTAACATTGGGGTTATTCTTGGGTATAATCACAGCAAGGATAGGTATCAAGTGGGGAATCTCAACATACCTGAGCTTAAGACGGTCGGTGGCAGACTTGCATCCCATAGTGCTTTCCTGGAAGTGGAATTTATAAAAAATCTGTATGCCTGCAAGGGATACCAATTTGGATTATGGCTCAAAGCGAACTACATTCACATCTTCCAGCATACATTTATGGTCTATGGGTTTCATGGGGGCAGTAGAAGATCAATGCTAATAGATAAAACTAACCATGATTTTCTTGCCACCGTTGTCGGCCTTAATATCGAAAAAGAATTCAAACATGTCAATAGAACATTGGTACTGTTTTTGAAAACTGGGTGGGAATGCCGAGTAATACAACGTACTTTTATTACTATTATTCCTACCTCTGCGAACAGTAAGGGTGAATTCCCTATCAGAAATGCTGCCATCATATCATTCGGAGCTTCGCAAAAGCTGGGTGAGCATTGGGGTATTGGCGGATCATATTCCGCAGAGCTCAGCAAGGATTTTTTAGCCCATAGCCTCTCCGGTGGAATTGAATATGCTTTCTAGGATCTAGGAAAGCCGAGTACTTCTTAAATGTTTCGGTTCAGCCTTCATATGTTTGCAAAATTTGTAAAAAAATTGCAAATTATTGTTGACATATGACTAGCATGGGTCTATCCATTATACCTAATGGGAGGTATAACAGATGAACATGAGAAGAAGAAAAAAATTTGCCATTTTGATGGCGACTATTGGGTGTTTAATTTTTAATTTTAATTTGAAGCTGGCTGGCGATCTACTCTTTTGCCACATCAATAGTGGTGAGGTAGTATCTCAACCTAATAATTTACTAACCAATGCACTCTCTAGCCGTATGACAAGAGTCAAAGGTTGCCCTGCCGACCTGTTTATTTACGCTGGTTATGGTCATATGCGTGAATATAATATTTTCACGGAAAGTAGTTACAAAAACAACACATACGCTCTTGTTCTAGGAGTTGATAATGTTTGGACATTCGCCAACGAAAAATATTTTCGTTTGGGTACTGCCCTAGGACGCGTGCACGGGAAAACAATACCTTGCGACACTCCTTCCGGGAAAAAAAATGCTTCCAAGGACGCCCACCAAGCACTCGACATAGATTTCAACCATGACACCTATGGAGTAGAACTATTTGGTGCCTATGAATCGTTCAATGATAAATGTTTGAAGACCAATATTGGAGTTATTCTTGGATATAACTACGGCAAAGATAAAACTCATGTCAAAGATAAACGTGATATGCAAGAATTTGACATCAAGTTGACATCCCATAACATTCTTCTGGGAATAGAATTTATAAAGAATCTGTATGCCTACGAGGGATACCAATTTGGACTATGGCTCAAAGCAGACTATGATCATGTTACCCTGCGTACGGACAAAAATGAAGAATTGGATAAAAAATTTGAAAAAAGTGAGAATAAATATAACCATAAATACAGACATCATTCCCTTGCCACCGTTGTCGGCCTTAATGTGGAAAAAGAAATCTTCGAACATGCTGACCGAAAATTGACATTGTCTTTGAAAACAGGATGGGAATTCCGAATCAGGCGTGCCATTGTTACTTTCGACACCGAGGACCCTGTTGAGCCTATGTATTTCAAAAATGCTGCCATCGTATCATTAAAAGCCTCACAAAAGCTGAATGATCACTGGAGCATTGATGGGTCTTATTCCGCAAGATTCAACAAAGACTTTTCGGCCCACAGCCTTGCCGGCGGAATTGAATATGCTTTCTAGCGAAGAAAGATGGGGTTATGCTTTTCGCGATGCCCAGACTTTTGCTATGAGTTTTCGGTTAACGGCCAAATAGGCTAGCACCGATAGCGTAACGGCCAACGCAATGGCGATAAGATCGTCAATCCGTTGGCCAAAGTGGCAATATGCTTTTATAGCCATTTTGGCAGAAAATGCCATGATGGCTATCCAAACGCATCCGTGAAATATGGTCATGTAGTTTTTGAATTCTGCCAAGATCGACCAACCCTTTAATTTTTTTTTCAGCAACGTAGTTAAACATACCGTTTGTGTAATGGTGGCCAGCACATTGGCTAGCGCCAATCTTATGCCTATGGAAATCCCAACGGGTTCAAAAATTTTCAAAAACACCAGGGAGAATGTTACGTTGACCATAAAAACTACAATCCCAACACGGGCAGGGGTTTTGGTATCTTTCAACGAATGAAATCCCCGGATTAGTAGGGAAGATATGCCAGAAAATACCAAACCCACGCAGTATACCGATATGATTGGCGATACTTGGAAGATATCATTTGCCGTAAATTTTCCATGGACAAAAAAGACCGATAAAATTTCTTTCCTCAAGAGAAATATGCCCAGTGCCGAAGGTAACAAAATCCACACCATGGCAACTAAAGTTTCGTTGAATGTTTTGTTTATGGTTGCTGTATCTGATTTTGAACTAACTGCCTTGGCTATGTTAGGAAAGAACACCGTTATGATTGCCCAACCGAAAACCCCCATTGGAAGTTCCGTCAATCGATTGGATAAATATATCAGTGAGACTGCCGATGTGCTAAATGTGTAGGCGATCGCACGGGATATGAAGAAATTAAGCTGTTCCACCGCGGCGCCAAACATACCCGGCAAAAATAATTTCCAAACATCTGCCATATTTTCTTTGAGTTTTGGTACGTTTGGGTCAAGTTGTGGACGCCAACCACATGCAAATACGGATAGCAGTGGTATGACCAATTGGATCAGCCCTCCAAGCAATACCCCACCTATCAAACAATACACAAGTTCTAGGCCGCAAAGGCCGAAGCAATAACCTCCCAGTAGAGATAAAATCATTGATAGGTTCATCCAGATTTGATTAATGGATGATATAAAAAATCGTCCCATCACGTTTAATACAACCGCAACCACAGCCGCTAGACACACAAAGACCATGTAGGGCAAAAGCATCGTCGTGAATTTCAGTGCCATATTCCATTTGACATCAATTAGCCACGGATTGATGAAAACAATAAGCCCATAGGCGCCAGCCAATATCAGGGTGAAAATTATCACTAACCTAAGTATAATGTGGCTGAATAGCTTTAGCATGGAGTCTTTGCCGTGTTTAACGTAGTGCGATGACATTACCGGCATAATGGCGGAAGACAAGGCTCCTTCTCCAAGTAACCGCCGAAATAGATTTGGCAAACTAAAGGCCAATAGAAAAGCAGCCCCAATTCCCGACATGCCAAAGGATGCAAAAAATATCATATCCCTCAAAAATCCTAATATGCGTGACAGGACAGTCGTACTCGATACTATCGAAATATTTTTCAGTGTGCTGCCATTATTTTTTCCCATATATCAATGCGTTTGGTTGCCTGGAGTGCCCAGTCCTCCCTAACCTTCTAATCTCCGCAATGCCATCTGGCGCATTCATTTTATATAATCCGGGCACCTCGATGACCACCCTGGATTCTTCGGAAGGTTTAAGAAATTGGGAAAACGTTGTCAGCAATTCCTGCCCTCGATTTTCCACCATGTTATAGGGTGGGTCGATGAAAATAATATCAAATTTTACATCGCAGGTTTCGGACCAGACGAAAACGTCTTGGCAAAAAACCTTCGCCGAGAAATTTCTAGCGGTGGACTTTTTAACACCCCTTATGTTATTTTCGATCGCATCGACTGCCGAACGGTTATTCTCCACGAAAACACAAGCATCTGCCCCACGGCTTAGGGCCTCGAGACCATAGCTGCCAATCCCTGCGAAAAGATCTAGAACAAACGCCTCATGCATTCTCGGGCCCAGAGACGAAAAAACCGCTTCCCTTAGAAAATCTGTGGCGGGGCGTAAATATTCAACACCATTTGGAACGGTTAACAGTATACCTCGTGCCTTTCCTCCTGTAATTCGCATCTGACTCCCCATTGATCATAATTTCAATGCCATTGCAACCATATAATTGATAGGCCAGCTTAAAGTTAGCCCACAGCACTACTTATTTACCTGCCATTGGATTTGCGCATTTGGGAAGCAATTGCCCGCTCCGTTTCTCGGAAAGCCTCTTTCTTTTTTAAGGTTTCACGTTTGTCGAAAAGCTTTTTCCCTTTGCAAACGGCAATGTTTACTTTTACAAGGCCGCGTTTGAAAAAAATTTTCAATGGCAGAACTGACATTTTTTCGCGTTCCATGGCAAACAAAAGTTTTCTTATTTCACTGGAGTGAAGTAAAAGTTTCCGTGGGCGTGTACAATTATACTCGCCTGGTTCACAAAATTTGTACTCTGCGATGTTGACGTTGTATAAAAACAGCTCCCCTGCCCGATTGGGACGAACAAAAGAATCGCTGATTTGCCCATGGCCCATGCGTAGGGATTTTACTTCCGGCCCGAGCAAAATGATGCCCGCTTCAAAGGTTTCTCCAACGAAATAGTCATGGAAAATCTTCTTGTTACGGATTTCCCAAATGCCTTTACTCGGGTTTGCGGATTTTTTCACAACCTTGAATTATTTGTTTGAGAAAGCATTACCAGCCGATGTCACTTGATCTGAATATAACTCATAGGAAATTTTACCTTCTATTATTTCCTTCAATACAATATCTTCCATATCGAGTTTCTCCAATGAATCGACTAGGGGTTTAGAACCTGCCTTCAGCTGTTTAACCCGCCTAGACACTACATTTATTAAAATATTAGGCTCCCTAATAATTGCAGAGGCTGCCTTCAAGTAATCGTTTCTCATGAAAAGCTTCTATCAAGAAGAAAGTAAAAAGTTAACATGTGAAGGAAAGTCAACATTTAATGTTGTATTTTTTAACAAGCTCAATTCATAGTAAGCCATTCTCATATGTCACCTCCGGCGAGTAAATGAATAAATATGTACTGCTAGCTCTTTCATTTTGCTTATCCTGTTTTCTCATGATTTTCGGGCTACCAGGGCAAAGTGTTGCCATTGGAGCAATGGCCGATTCAATACTGGCAAATACTGGATTATCGCGCAATATTTTTAGCATGCTTTATACCTGTTCCACCATAACGGGGTGTTTTTTGTCATTGCTCGGGGGGTTTTTGGTAGACAAAATTGGCATTCGCCGGACAACACTATTCGCTCTATTGGTGTGCACTGTGGTATTTTTCACATTGGGAAATACCAAGTTTTTATGTACAAAGGTTTCCAACGCTCCCGCTATTCGCCTTTGGTTTGCAACAGCATTTTTGTATTTTAACCTATCCGCCTTGCGATGTTTTGGCCCAAATATGTTTCCCATGCTGGGGCGTATGCAAATTGCAAAAACTTTTAACAAAGTACCGGGAATTGCCATTGGGGTAAGCGGAGCATTTTTTTCCATCGCAACGGGATATTGGCCCAGCATAATGCGATTTTTGGCAAAAAATGAAAACTGGCAAAATGCGTACAAAACGTTGGGAATTGTTGGTTGTGTCACAATAGTAGTATTTTTTGTACTATTCCATGACATTCCACCTGACCACAATACATTTGTTCAAAACCCTATGAATCCATCGAAGTATTCGGATATAACATCGCAGAAAGAATTTCTACGAATGCCGATTGTTTGGGGGCTGATGTCAATTCTATGCCTAACTTCATTTATCGGGACTGGAGTGACAGTACACATTTGCGATATTTTTCAAAAAAATGGCATCGATTCCCAAATTGCCATAAGAAGCTATAAATATATGGGATATGGGATCGTATTTGCTGGACTACTATTTGGACGTCAGATCGATAAGAACAGGGTTAAGACATGCCTGCTGCTGTTACTTTTTTCACAATTTTTCGGATTAGTTGGGTTGAAGATTGTGCATACTACTTTCGGATTGATCCTGTATATCGTTGGTACGGGATGTTTTTGGGGAGGGTATGGTATCACCAGGCAAGTGGTATGGTCGAAAATATTCAAAGGAAGGGATATGGGGTCCATTCTTAGCGTGGCATATTGTACTTCGACGGTTGCTGGAGCGATGGGCGTATCCGTTCTCAGCTTTGCCAAAACCCTAAGTGGGTCATACTTTTATTTAGTTTATGCAGTGGAAAGCATACTTCTATGCATGGTTTTTCTCACCATCCTAAAATTTCCCAAAGTAACCTAGGGCAGGACCTGGGGGATAAAAATATTTCATTTATTTTAGATTTGAAACAATTTCGTTTGACTAGTCTTCAAAGAAAGATCATAATATATAAGTGAATTATTTGAATAACGACGACCTAGAGGGGTTGGTAAACGTGGAAAGATTTACTATGAAAAAGAATGGTTTTTGTAAAAATTTATGCCTGCTTTTTTCATTATTTATGATGCTGACACTAGCTGGCTGTGGGAAAGTTGACTTGTTGTCAAATCTGCCGGAAGAGGAAGCGAATGAAATTGTCTCTTTGATGCAACAGCATCACGTTCCTGTCGTAAAAAAACCTGGTCTGGAGCTAGCGTGGACCATTGTGCTGAAAAACTCCGATGAATTTTCCAAGGCGGAGAAAATTTTAAAAACCAATGGCTACCCCAGGGTCCAGTATAATACTATAGGACAAGTTTTCCAGAAAAGTGGGTTGGTAGCTTCTCCCCTAGAGGAAAAAGCAAGGTTTATGTATGCTTTGTCGGAAAGTGTTGCTTCGACGTTGAATAAAATTCCTGGAGTCTTGACATCCCGTGTTCACATAGTATTGCCGGAAAATGATCCCTATTCCGATGCAGATACCGAAGCGTCGGCTGCCATATTTCTAACCTATAGGGTTGGTTCGAGTTTGGATGAATCGGTACGAGAAATCAAATATCTAGTGGCAAATAGCGTCCAGGGCTTGGACTACGATAGGGTATCAATTGCTCTGTTTCCGGTAGCAGCCGAAGAAAATATCACAACCGATGGTAATTTTGATACAAATGTAAGTGTTTTAGGTCTTCGAATGGCGAGTGATGCGGCGGCAAAATTCCTGACCATAGTTATCATCCTTGGTGTGTTACTACTATGTAGCATAGGGGCTGCTGCATTTTTCTTCCTCGAATCCAGAAAGAATAGAAGGACAAATGCAGTTGCTAAACCTGCTCCCAATAGCCCCGTAGTCGTACAAAACGATGTGCAAAATATTAGCGACCTTGACGAGGAGCCAGAGACTACACCGGAAGAGACTACGCAGGAAGAAAAATAGGTAGGGATTGCAAATGGTTGAAACAGTTAAAAGTCTAAAAAATATCATAGCGACCGATTTCCAATACTTCAAAAATTGGTATGATTTCAGTTTTAATGTGGAAAAATACCTACCAACCCAGGAGTTTGAAAAAGTCTTCAGCGTATATGATAGGAATATTTTTGATATTCTTTTGACGTCGGGATATGCCCAAACGGATTCTCGGAGGAACCTATTGAAAATACTAGGTTTGAAAGATTCCGTTGACTACGACGTTTGCGCAAGGCCGGTAAAATTGGTAATACAGAACAAGGATCGTTTGGTTAAAGCGATGAATATTGCAGGGGCCATATTTCATCACCAGGATATCATAAAAATAATTAGCAAAAATGAATTAAATGCATTGATAGAGTTCATAGGGCAGGATGTTTATTCGTTCATAATTAAAAGAGGAATGGTTTTGTGGAAGATGTTGCCGGACCTAAAAGTCAAAACCGTAAAAATACCACTTATTCCAAGAATTACCTCATCGGGCAATTGCATACTAAGCAATGCCCTAATCGGGTTACCTGACGAAGTAAAAAAGCGATTGGAATTAATGCTTGGAGAACATTTTGATATTCCTGCAAAATATGACGAAACCATGGCAAATAAATGTTTAGAGCTTATAGAATTCTCTCTTGAAAAACTGAATGACGAAAATCACACCGGATAATTATATTATGGGAACCGCAGATATTTACGAAATTTCTATTGGCAGCTTTGATTTGAAGCAATCAGGAAAAATCTTGAAAGCTGAATCCTATGCTAAGTTCATAGCTGGTAAAAATGTGCTCACCACAACAAAAAAGAAAAGTGATGAGATTTTACAAGAAGCTAACCGCAGAAAGGACCAAATTATCAAGGATGCCGAAGCAAAAGCCAATGAAATAATTGAACAGGCGAAACAGACAAAAAAACAGGAAGAGGAACGGGGATATGCCGAAGGATTTGAAAATGGAAAGCAACAAATCTCCAATGAAATGATGAGTTTTGTCTCAAAGAGTGCAAGCAGTTTTTCAAGACTCGAAGGAGATGTCGTCGAAGTCGTTAAATCTGCCCTTCGGAAAATTATTGGTAAAATGGACAAGACCGAGTTGATTGTCAGTGTCGTAAGGCACTCGTTGCAAAAAATTAAGACGCAAAAGCAGGCGACTCTGAAGGTTGCCCCCGGGGAAGCGCAGACATTGCGTGACAAGGTACAAGATTTAACCAAGGATACTCCTGTTTTGGAATTTTTAGACATTTGTGCCGATACACATCTTCAGCCCGGTTCGTGCATTTTAGAAACTGAGTTGGGAGTAATAGATGCAAGTATTCCCGTTCAATTAGATGCCATAGAAAATGCTTTGTCAAAAGCGAAATCGCGATAGCCATGGATAAGGAACAGGACAACCACAATCCCTTTGGATACATAGCGGAACATCTCGCGCGGGAGATAGAGGACTCCGCTCTCATCCAGGTCAAAGGAAGAGTCATCCAAGTTGTTGGCACGATCATAAAAGCGTCTGTCCCAGGCGTCAAAATAGGGGAGCTATGCCTTCTAAAAAACCCCTGGGAAGAAGAGGAATTAATAGCAGAAGTGGTAGGGTTTTCTCAACAGGCCACAATTTTGACCCCGATTGGGGATATTCGTGGGGTTTCACCAACCACGGAGGTAATTCCAACCGGCAGGGTTCATATGGTTCCCGTGGGAGATAATTTGCTCGGGAGGGTAATAGATGGTTTGGGCCGTCCCATCGACGGGGATAAAAAGGGCCCCCTTGAAACTACGGATTTTTATCCGGTCTATAGTGATCCGCCAAATGCAATGTTGAGAAATCCCATCGACAAGCCATTGGCATTGGGCGTACGGGCACTCGACGGGTTACTGACATGTGGTGAAGGTCAGAGGATGGGTATTTTTGCTGCTGCGGGGGGAGGTAAGAGTACGCTGTTGGGGCAAATCATTAGGAACACTGAAGCGGAGATTAACGTCCTTGCACTGGTTGGGGAACGTGGCCGCGAAGTACGAGAGTTTGTGGAAAAAGATTTGGGCGAAGAAGGACTAAAGCGGTCCGTCCTTGTCATTTCTACTTCCGACAGGTCATCGATGGAACGTCTAAAAGCAGCATATGTTGCCACTGCCATAGCCGAATATTTTAGAGATAAGGGAAAGAGAGTGCTGCTTATGATGGATTCTATTACCCGTTTCGCCCGTGCACAACGTGAAATCGGACTGGCAGCGGGAGAGCCTCCTACCAGGCGTGGATTTCCCCCATCTGTTTTCGAAACACTACCAAAATTAATGGAACGGGCAGGCCAGTCAGAAAAAGGATCGATTACGGCTTTGTATACCGTACTCGTAGAGGGAGATGATATGACAGAACCAATAGCGGATGAAACAAGGTCCATATTGGACGGTCACATTATCCTATCAAGGAAATTGGCGGGGATGAATCATTATCCAGCCATAGATGTCCTATTGAGTGTTAGCCGTGTTTTTAATCAAATAACGGATGAACGGCATAGAAAGGTTGCATCCAAATTGAGGACAATTTTATCTAAATATCAGGAGGTGGAATTATTGGTTAGGATTGGAGAGTATAAGCGTGGTGCTGATAAGGTCACCGATGAAGCGATTGATAGGATAGAAGCGGTTAATAATTTTTTACGACAAGGATTACATGACCGTGACGATTTTAAAACGACGATAGATAAAATGGCACAAGCTGTTGGATTATAATGGCAAAGTACATTTTAGAGGAAATGTTGCGGGTGAGAAATCTTCGCAAGGATGCTGCCGAAAAAAATCTAAAGCAAGCGCAAAGGTTAGTTGAAGAAGCAAAAGAAAATGTGGAGGAGGCAAAGAAAAAACTGGAAGAATTCAAAGTGTTTATTGAAAAGGAATCCGAACGGTTGTACAAAAAAGTGATGATGCAAAAAGTAAAAAAGGAAGCCGTTGATGCCTTACACTATGCCATTAAGGTTCTAAAAAGTAAATTGATAACACACGAACAAAACCTGATAGCAGCCCAGGATAATTTGGTCAAAGCTGAAAAAAATCTGGAAGAGAAAAGAGAAGCTTTACAAGAGGCAAATAAAAATGTAGAAAAAATAGAATCACACAAAGAAGAATGGATAAAAGAAGCGATAAAAGAGGAAGAACTTATTGCCGATAAGGAATTAGAAGAATTTGCTAAGAAAAAAGAACAGGAATAATAAATTTTAACCGGGAATAACTATGACAGATAAAATAAAGGATCAATCCATGAAAAAAGAAAGTGGAGGTTCATTTGACGATGATGTCATTTCCAAGAAAGAAATTGCTGAAATAAAAGAGAAAGCGGATCCCCGTGACGTGTCATTTTTTGCGGAAAAGTTTACGAAAAATAAGTACGGTCAGCGGGAGAATGATTCCGATAGGTCCAAAACGGATCTTCGGAAATACGGATTTGATGGCGATGGTCCGAGAACCAATTCAGAATCCCAGGGGACAAAACTTGCAGAAAATAAGTACGGTTATCAAGGAAGCGATTTCGGTAGCTCTAAAACAGATCCGCAGAAACACGGATTTAATAGTAAAGGTTCGGGAACCCTGCCAGAATCCCAGGGGACAAAACTCGCAGAAAATAAGTACGGTTATCAAGGAAGCGATTTTGGTAGCTCTAAAACAGATCCGCAGAAACACGGATTTAATAGTAAAGGTTCAGGAACCCTGCCAGAATCCCAGGAGACGAAGGATTTCATACAAAAAGGTTTCATAATACCCAAACAAACGGGCAATGCTCAGGCAAGTGGCATGTTGCCAGTAAACGACGCAAAGTCGCGGAAACAAGATCTTTCATCGAAGGATGTGGATGCTACGGAAGTAAAAGATACATCTGCGATAAGTGGAACAAAGATTTTGGACAACATACAATTACAACACATTGAACCAAAGGTCAATGAACCGGCACAAGTTATAAAAAATCTGGCGATACAGGTCGCAGAAAAAATTATAGCGACTAACGAAGCCCTAAATGCTAAACAGGAAGTAAGAATTACATTGCAAGATGGTATTCTAAAAGATACGGAAGTTTCTATTTTCAAGGAAGGGAAATCGTTGGGTGTTGTCTTTTCTACCGGCTCTAGTGACTCCGAAAATCTACTGCGGGCAAACAGCGATACCTTAATGCGACAGTTGCAAAATAATCTTAGGGATGTGGACCGCATTGACATTGAGATTGAGCAGCATGAACGGCAAAGTGCAAGTGATAATCAGAACAATGATGGCCGTTCCAGGGAGAGATTTGGCAATCAGCAACAGGGAGAAGATGAAGAAAATCAGGACAAATAAAAAATCTTAGAATTTTGTAGCATGCAGTAACATTATTCATCGGGGTTGTTGCTTTTCCCAACTCCAATTGAAGAAGTTTTTGGACGGTGGTGGTTTATAATCTTTTACCCTGAATCATGAGCAATTTCACAATTGAATGGCGCATTTGTTGGCTGATAAGTGAAAAATTTTCAAGATCATTCAAAGTTACCCAACGGAAGTCTACATGTTCCCGAGGATCAACCTTTACCGTTGCATTTTGATCTGCCCTACATGTGAAAATAAGCCCTGGGACTATGGTATCAGGACTAATGCATACCTCGAAACATTCCAACACTTTCCATTTTGTTGCTACTATTCCGGCCTCTTCAAGCAATTGCCTCTGCGCTGCCGACTCAAAGCTTTCATTGTTTCGAACTGATCCTCCACAGCATTCCCAAAGGTCAGGATATAACTTTCTGCTAGGGGCTCTTTTTAAAAGTAATATTTCAGGCATTCGTGCTCGATTTAATCTATAGCAGTAGGCAGAAACAAATACTTCAATTTTATTGATTTTTTCTTCTCTGACGGCTTCGACGTTTATGCGACACAAAATGAACAGCAGAACTCCTATAATAATTTTGGCAATTTTCGGCCCATATTTCCTTTTCCTCGTAAACATTTGCAAAATAAAGGTAAAAAATTTTGCAGCAATGTCAATGAATTGCGAATTTATCGGCCACGATGAAAGCGATACTTTTGCATCTTTTTATGGATTTTTGGAAAATATTTTTTATTTTGGCGAAGATGGTTGCCTCAGTTAAAGACAAGACAGATCAAGTGGTCATGAAGGATGTTTTTTCTCCTATTATTCAGTTTTCGGTGCTGTTGGATGGGAAAAATGTATCGTTCAATTCAGTGTTGAGAGCGTTGTCAGCTGAAGATGTTTCCATTTTAGCCATATCATTTCTGGAAAATTTTGAAATCGCCATAATTAGGTTTGTAGTAAATTACCCCGACATGGTTCGCAAATTTTGTTCAAAGAATACGGTTTCATACCATGAAACCAAAGTACTGGGAATAGAGGTTGATGGCATAGACAAGGTAGCACAAATGGTGAACACTATTTTTGCAGCGGAAGTCAAAATGCACTACATGTACCCGTTTCTAGTGCGACCTGGTGGAAAAATTGGGATAATTCTCCAGACGGAAAATAATGAATTTGCCGCAAACATTCTCCATCAAACGGGGATAAAAACAATTTCTCAAAATGATATCGGGAGATAGTGAAGATATACTTTTTGCCCTAGTGAAAGAAACTAAGAAATGTCCCTGTGGGGTTCCTCCATACCCTTACATCGATAGCGGAGAACGGATCAAACCGCCAGTTAGTCCTACAAAATTCGTTTTGACGGAAGATATGTCAAAACTTTTAAAGGAATTATTGACAATGCGGCGTTTAGGAGTAGTTCCATAGCATGGAAAGGTTGAAACGCACACAACGGTGTCATTTGGCGGATTTGCACGCACACCTTGGAACGTCAATCAGCCCGGCGACGCTTTGGGAGATAGCACAGGACAAAGGTTTCGTATTACCGAAAAGGGATTACCATGACTTTGTAGAATATATCACCATATCGCCGGATAATCCAATCCCGCTGGATGAATATTTTGACACGGTTTACCATAAACTATTGGATAAACTTTCGTCGGGAACCAAGGAAGTAGAACAGGCAGTCTATGAAACCTTTTCCGGATCGTATAGGTCTAACCAAATACACCTCCTTGAACTTAGGATGAATCCAATGAAGCACAACTATGAGGCGGAAGTCGACCTAGACCAGCTCATAATGGCGATGTTACGCGGAATGGAAAAAGCCCTTTTGGCATATCCAAAATTGTCTGGAGGTTTGATCTTTTGCCTTGGAAGGGAATTTCCCTATGAGAAAAACAAAATCATCGTTGAAAAAGCGATAAAATATCGCGCACGCGGGGTTGTGGGGATCGATGTTGCAGGACCATATTCTTCGGAATTCGTCATTGATGAGTATAAAGCATTATTTGACAGTGCACACAGAGCAAAATTAGGAGTAACGGCACATTCCGGGGAACAAAAAACACACAATGACATGTGGGAAATTATTGAATTTTTGAAGCCGGCAAGAATTGGGCATGGTCTTTGTGCAGCCTATGACGTACACTTGATGAAGGAGCTAGTACGACGCGACATCGTATTGGAAATTTGTCCTCTTTCAAATTTAGCAACCAAGTCCGTGGAAAACATAGATGAAATGAAATATATCTTGCGTAGGTTTATGGAAAATGGTGTCAAATTCACGATTAATACCGATTGGCCGGAGGTAATTGAAGGTAATCATTTGCACGAGCAGTTGCGGTGGTTGATTGACAAAAAAATTCTAAGCGAAGAAGAATTGGAAAAATGTAACAAATTATCGTTTGAGAGGACATTTGTTCCCGGTTGTGGACTTGATCCATATTTATAAACATCAATGGTACGTAGAATGATCATTGTTATCGGGATGAGGCAGGTTTATGGATAAAATTATAGGAGAGGCATTGACATTTGATGACGTGCTAATTGTCCCGTGCTATTCGGAGGTGACGCCGGACATGGTTGATATTACTTCTTTTCTCACGCCATCGATTCGCATAGACGTCCCACTGGTTTCATCGCCAATGGATACCGTTACTGAAGCAAATATGGCTATGGCAATGGCAAAAAACGGAGGTGTTGGCGTTATCCATAAAAATATGCCCATTGAATCCCAAAAAAGTGAGGTCGAAAAAGTAAAACAATGGCAAGTAAAAGACGAACAAGGTAAATATCCGAAAGCATGTAAAAATGATGGGGGAGAATTAATCGTCGGTGGAGCAGTCGGTGTGGGAACGGATTGCCTGCCAAGAGTAGAAGCGTTGCTCGCTGCAGGTGCGGATTTCATCGTCGTTGACTCAGCCCACGGACATTCTGCCAATGTCATTCGTTCCGTTGGCGAAATCAAGGCGGCCTGGCCAAATTGCCAGTTGATTGCTGGAAACGTCGTTTCCTCTGAGGGCGCCAGGGCGATATTGGAAGCCGGTGCTGACACAATTAAGGTCGGCATTGGGGCCGGTTCAATTTGCACAACGCGTATCATCGCTGGAGTGGGAGTTCCTCAAATCACAGCTATCGCAGAAGTCGTCAAGATTGCAACAAAGATGAATAGATGCGTCATTGCCGATGGGGGCATCAAATACTCTGGAGATATTGTGAAAGCGATTGCCGTGGGGGCCAACTGCGTCATGTGTGGAAATCTTTTTGCCGGTTGTGATGAAACACCCGGAGAGAAGATTTCATCCGATGGTTGCCAATATAAAATCTATAGGGGGATGGGATCCGAAGAAGCTATGAAAAGCGGTAGTGCAGATAGATATTCGCAAAACAGTTCAAAAAAATTTGTTCCGGAAGGTGTCATTGGCCGTGTCCAATATAAGGGGCATGTGGATGATATTATCTATCAATTGGTCGGAGGTTTGCGCTCTGGAATGGGGTACGTTGGAGCTGCCACCCTAGAGGAGTTGAGAAAAAACGCTAAATTTGTAAAAATAAACGCAGCTGGGTTGCGGGAAAGTCACATACATGACATTACAATGGTAAAAGAACCACCAAATTACAAAGTTTGCCCATCGTAAATATATGCTATGAAACAACTGTCAAAAGTTCTAGTCGTTGACTATGGGTCGCAATATACACAACTTATTGCCCGTCGCGTACGGGAAAATGGCGTATATTCGGAAATTTTGCCGTGGACGGCATCTGCCTCTGAATTTGAAACTTCAGCCCCATCTGCCATTATTCTTTCCGGAGGGCCCAATGACGCCGGTGAAAAGGGAGCTCCAACACTAAACAATGCCCTATTGCGTCTTAATGTGCCTATACTTGGCATTTGCTACGGCATGCAGCTGTTGGCACTTCACTTCGGTGGAACGCTAGTCAATGGTAAAAATAGAGAATATGGGCAAACGAAATTAAAAGTGAGCGATGGATGTCTACTGTGGAAAAGTGTGCCTCCGAATACTACCGTATGGATGTCCCACGGGAATCACGTAAAAACACTTCCAAATGGGTTCGTATCGGTTGCCCAAACGGCGGCCGTTGGCATTGCCGCAATGGCAAATGAAGATTACAAAATTTATGCGTTGCAATTTCATCCAGAGGTATCTCACACATCCCATGGGATGCAAATTTTGCGCAATTTTTTATTTGAAATTGCCAAACTAGAACGGAATTGGAACATGGGATCATTCATCGACGATACCGTTGCAAAATGTCGTGAAAGAGTAAAGGATTCAAATGTCCTGCTTGCACTATCCGGGGGCGTAGATTCCACCGTTGTGGCTGCATTGTTGCATAGGGCGATCGGGGAACAGTTGCATTGCATTTTTGTTGACCATGGATTGATGCGTCATGGGGAAGCTGAAGAGATTGTTTCCATGTTGTACCAATGCATGCCAAAACTGAAATTACAGCTCGTCAAAGCACAGGACCTTTTTCTGCAAAGGCTTGTTGGTGTAGAAGATCCGGAAGCCAAACGAAAAATCATTGGAAAAACGTTCATCGATGTTTTCGAAAAACAGGCTTTAAAAATTCCCAATGCAAAATTTTTAGCACAGGGGACGCTATATCCAGATGTAATTGAATCCTCTTCCGTTAACGGTGTGGTCATAAAGAGCCACCATAATGTGGGAGGACTTCCAAAGGATATGAAATTTGAACTAATTGAGCCATTGCGGGAACTTTTCAAAGATGAAGTGCGGGCGATGGGATCGGAAATTGGACTACCGGAAGATGTGATATGGCGCCAACCGTTTCCTGGACCTGGACTTGCAGTACGCATACTTGGGGAAGTAACTGCCCATCGACTATCGATTTTGCGTAGGGCAGACAATATAGTGCAGCAGGAACTAAAAAAATCCGGTTGGCATCGTAACATTTGGCAGGGGTTTGCTGTTTTGCTACCGCTGTGTACGGTCGGTGTAATGGGTGACGCACGCACCTACGACAACATGATAGCATTGCGTGTCGTTGACAGCGTGGATGCCATGACGGCGGATTGGACACGGCTTCCCCACGATATAATTGCATCAATTTCCAGCCGCATAGTCAGCGAAGTAAATGGGGTAAATCGCGTTGTCTATGACGTATCGTCGAAACCCCCCAGCACAATCGAATGGGAATAGTTATCACCTTAGACCAAGAATTCTTCACAGGGATTCATATCGAACACTTGAATTCTTGGCGAGAGCTCGATTAATTCATCCATAAACCAATTTCGCGAATTTTCTTCACCATGGACAAGGACAACGGCACGGGGAGACATGGCTAGGATGTTTTTTAAAATTTCTTCCCTGTCGGCGTGGCCACTGATATCAAATTTATCAATTTTAGCTGCAATTCTTGCCATATAATTCTGGGCTTTAAATAGAAAAGAGTCTCCCGGGGAATATTTTTGAAGCTCTCCGCCGGGTGTGGTTTCATCGCAGAAGCCAACAAAACAAATAGCATTTTTATGGTCATCAATTATGGCGGAAGCAACATTATAGGCGGATGTATTTTCAACCAACATACCACTGCTGAGGACAAAAATTGAGGGTTCCTGGATCTGTTTTTTTATGTCATTTGGATTGTTTCCTCGGAAAATTTTTATCTTCAATTCCTTTGTAATTCTTTTTCGAAAATTTACACCGGATAGCTTTTTTGAAATAAAATCGAAATCTTCGATGAGGCCATAGCCTAGTCCGGAACAAAAAATCGGGGTGGTTTGCTGTAACTTATTTTTTTGGCGGGCGCAACTTATGATTTTAAGAATTTCCTGCATACGCCCGAAGGCAAAAGCAGGAATTAGAACGGATCCTCCTCGGCTGATAGTGTCGCGAATTGTCCCGATGAGGCGTTCCGTTTCGCTATCGGCTGAACGTTCCTTTGCCCTTATGGTGGCCCCACGCGTTGTTTCGGTGATCACCGTGTCGACTTTCCGAGTTGGCCATTTGGCTCCCCTAAGAATTTTAAGGTCTCGAAATAGAACATCCCCAGTGTAAAATATACTCCTGTGTTTGTGTTCGACCAAAATGGAACTGGCCCCAACAACATGACCTGCTTCAAAAAATGTTATGGTGATTTCATCGTTGTCTTTTCTTAGCACCCGCGGTTTCCCGAATTGCATGGGCAAAATGTGTTGTTCCAGTGCTTCAATATCCGCCAAGGTATACAAAGGATATTCTTTTATTCCCAGTTCATCGCGTTGCAGCTGCATAACGGTAACGCAATTATTTAAAATTCTTGGCAAAAGAATATGGGAGGCCTGTGTTATTAGGACACGGGCTTGCTGTTGCCTTTTCATTATATATGGCAATGAACCGACATGGTCCAGGTGGCAGTGGGAAATTAAAATTAGGTCAATGACAGTTGTTCCAAGTTTATCGAAAGCAGGCAATGCGTCATAACCGGAACGCTTGGGACTAATTCCGGAATCGAACAAAATATTGAAGCTTCCAATTTTAGCAGACAAACATGAAGATCCTATGTCCTTGGTCCTATTTAAATCAATTAACTGCATGGGCAAATTCCATATGTAAACGCAAAATATAACATTGCCTCAGACCCACTACCCATGGTGTTTTTTTTTATTAAAAAGCAAGAAAATATGCATGATTAATTTCACACAATTTCATATTGAAACTTTGGGGTTTGAAGATGTCCACCGCTTGAAGATCTTTAAAGGAATTATACATGCTTCAAAAAGGTTGAAAGAAAAGGAAGGGGCCGTTAGGGGAAAAAAGCTTGAGCTTTCCGCAATAAATTTGTTGCAAAAAAGCGCTTTGTCCCAAGTGTATTCGAAGCACTATGAATCCTTTGCATCAGATTTGTCAAGGCATCGACACCATGGTTGGACAAGATGAATTGGAAAAAAAGTTGGCCAGTGGAAAACGGCTTAGGGTTAAGCTGGGGGTTGATCCCACGCGGCCGGATTTGCATTTTGGACACCTGGTTGTTTTCAACAAACTCAAACAGTTTCAAGATCTTGGCCATGAAACTACGCTACTAATCGGGGATTATACCACGACGATCGGAGATCCTTCAGGGCGTTCCGCCGAACGGCCGATGCTATCCAAGGAACAAATTGAGGATAATTATAAAACCTATGTGGAACAGGCCTTTAAGATTTTAGATCCGGCCAAGACGGCGATAAGAAAAAACAGTGAATGGTTTAACGGTATGTCCTTTGGGGATGCAATCTTGCTCGCTAGGCAAATGACGGTAGCCCAGATGCTTGAGCGGGAAGACTTCAGCAATCGCTACAAAGGCAAAACCCCAATTTCGATCGTTGAATTTTTATATCCCTTGTTGCAGGGATATGATTCCATCATGTTGGATTCTGATGTGGAAATAGGTGGCCGTGACCAATTGTTCAATTTATTGGTTGGCCGCACTTTACAAAAAAATGCCGGTGGGGAAGGGCAAGTGGTCATCACAATGCCATTGCTTGTTGGGTTGGACGGCACCAGGAAAATGTCAAAAAGCTATGACAATTACATTGCCTTCAACGACACGGCAAGGGATATTTTCGGCAAGGTGATGTCGATTTCCGATGAGACGATGTTCGTGTACTATAAATTTCTTTTGTTGAAAACGGATGAAGAAATTGAACGATTGAAAACGGTGCATCCCATGGAATGCAAAAAGTCGCTAGCAGAAGACCTGTGTGCCAAATTTTACGGGTTAAATGCTGCAAAACATGAACGGGAACAATTTGAAAAAATATTTTCTCAAAATGATGTTCCAGATAACATGCCGAATTTTAGTATACAGGAATTGACGGGTAAAGAAGCTGCTCCCCTGGTTGATATTCTATGGGCAACGAACCTGTTCCCCAGCAAGAAGGAAATTCGTCGACTATTTGAACAGGGTGCACTCAAGGTTGATGGTCAAAAAATTACGGACAGTTCCTTTCTGTGTAAAATTTCCAATGGAGCGACGGTCATTCAAGCGGGAAAAAGAATTTTTCTCAAAATAACAAAATAGAGTATGCTGGCAGAATAATTTTGATAAGACTATCACTGTGGTTTTGAGTTGAAATGTAGTCGTAATTTTACACCGTGAAATCAGTGAAATTTATTCGCAGTAAATCCCTTGGAAAGGCCGTACTTTTGTTATGTTTACTTCCATACGATATGGGCATCGCCCTGGAATCGCAACCGTTGCAAAATATCCCCCTGCATGACTTTATATTGCCAGTTTTTAATATGGCAGGGCAAGCAATTTGGGAGGCTCGTGGCCGTTCAGCGGTAATGGTTGAACACAATCTATTGCATGTAAAAAATATGAAATTGCGCTGCTTTACCGAAGAAGAAAATCCCCAGGAAGCTTTTTTTGCCATCAGTGATACGGTATTTGTTGTTCCACAGACAAGCTCAATCCGGGGAAATTTTGAAATAAAAATTTTTGGTCAAAATTTTTACGCATCCGCCCATACTTGGGAATTTTTAGGCAATGAGAAAAAAATCATCGCAAAAGACCATGTCAAAGTTTTCCTCGATTGCAAATTGGAGTGATGTTCGCCATAAAAACCATACTAAAATTAATAATTTTAATGTTACCATTGGGAACATTTGCTTCTCCGGTCCAAATTACAAGTGATGCCCTGGAAATTCAGATATTGGGATCCCATGTCCATATGCATTTTTTTCACAATGCCTATATCGATGGGGATAAATTCTCTTTGAAAGGAGACCACATACAAGTTACCGTTATCAATGGTTCTCCTCAAATACCCAACCTATCGACCGTAAAAGAAATTCATGCCATGGAAAATGCAACTTTTGAGTGGGCATCATATGATGGGGAAGCTGATCAAATAAGCATTTATCCTGCCAAAAATTTTATCCTCTTGGAGGGAAATGCCAAAATACGGGATGAAGATTCAAGGACGATGTTTGGTCAAACACTAATCCTAGATTTAAAGAATAAACGAATCAAATCCGAAGGTTCGGAGCTCAAACGCCCGATCACATCAATTAATGACATTTCGAAGTTCGAATAAAATGACATGTTGATAAAATAAAAGAAAACGATGGCAAAGGTCACCAACAGATTGTTTATAAAAAATTTAAAAAAGTTCTATGGGCAACGGGAGGTAATTAGGAATATATCCATGGAAATAAATAGCGGAGAGGTTGTCGGATTGCTTGGTCCTAACGGTGCTGGCAAAACTACTACCTTCTACATAGTTATGGGATTAATTGCCGCCAATTCGGGTCAAATTTTTTTGAATGATGAAGATGTTAGTAAACTTCCGATGTACAAACGCGCTCGCAGAGGTATGGGATATCTTCCCCAGGAAGATTCCACCATTCGATCACTAACGGTATGGGAGAATTTACAAGGCATGGTTGAATGTTTGCACTTGTCTAAGGAAGAACAGTCCAAAGTCATAGAAGAATCATTGGCAGAAATGAAAATTTCACACATTGCCGGGCAAAAAGCTTACACTCTTAGTGGAGGAGAATGCAGAAGGCTAGAAATAGCCCGCACACTGATAGCTAAACCAAAGTTCCTACTGATGGATGAACCATTTAGCGGCGTGGATCCAATCAGCGTCAGTGCATTGCAAAACATTATCATTTCCTTGAAAGAAAAAAATATTGGTATTTTTATTACCGATCATAACGTACGTGAAATGCTAAAAATTGTAGATCGGGCCTATTTGATATATGATGGTGACATCCTTTGCCATGGATCTAGCGATGTGCTATTAAAAGATCCAAACAGTAGAAAATTTTACCTCGGTGAAGATTTTAACATATGATTCAAGATATTCCCTTGTAATATTTTACATATTTTCAGTTTCAAAGGAAATTCTGTGCCAAAAGCGTATGGGCTTTCAATCGTAGAAAATTTAAAGTGTTTACTTTTGTCTGTTTCGTATTTTTCTATATACAGAAGCAGAAGTTTAAAAGTTGCAACAAATAAATTTTGGCCAAAAGTTGGTTATGCATGAGATAAAAAAGTTTTCTTCGGGAAATGTCGTTGTAATGACCCTATCAGGAAAATTGACCCACGGTGACTATGCAAACATTGTTCCATTCCTTGCAAAATTGATAAAAAAGTATGACTTGATCCGGATTTTAATCGAGCTTGACAATTTTGAAGGATGGGAAGTTTCAGCTACCCTAGATGATATTGTTTTCGTTTTCCGGTATTCCGCACACATAGAGCGAATGGCATTTCTGGTTCATGCAAAACAAAATAACCTTGCCCTCCTACTCGACCGACCATTTGGTAGGGCATTCGGAGACAATGTTAAATATTTTCATAAAAAATATCGTGAAGATGCCTGGCAGTGGATATGTGACGGAGCAAAAGATGTGCAAAATTCTACCTTCCCCCAGGATACAAATTCCACATAACCCCGAAAAATTTCGACTCAATTTTGTTTCTTGGAAGAGAAACATGGCTGTTACTAGCAATTTGGGAATTAGCAAATTTGCTGTGGGATTTTCTGCTAAATGTGACTCCTGGAGTCTATTTTTTGTTGGAGGTCGACCAATTCATTCTCTAAAACCGCAGAGAGTTCTTTGATGGTTAAATCTTCGAAGGTTCCATGTGGAAATGTTTTGGCATCCACGCATATTTTTGAAAATGGATAGGGAACTTTAAACCTATCCCAGGTTGATAGGGTAAAATAATGGCTGTATTTCACAGCCACCAGTACAAGGTTCGTTTTCACAGCTTTGGCCAACATGGCTGTCCCTCTTTTAAATTTACAAAATGGTCCACGGGGACCATCGGGGGTTATGGCAACGAATGCACCTTCTGCTAACTTTTCAGATATATTATCCATGGCAAATAAACCATTCCGATTGCTAGAGCCACGTACCGTTTGTATGCCCAATCGGCTAAATATTTCTGCTAACCATGCACCATCTCGCGATGGGCTTACGAGGGCATACATGCTATGTTTTTTTTTGAATAATCTACATAGTTTGTATGCTGCGAAAAAATTGTTATGCCAAAGTGCAAACACCGTCGGCCCCTGGATTTCATCGACTACCTTTTGACATTCTACTGTCAGTTTGATAGCGAGGGTCGACCAATACAGCCTCAACATAGAAACAACAATGGGAACCAAAATACGTTGCCACCATTTCTTCAACACATGTGTATCGCGGTGCACGGTCATACTTCTTCAATTTTCGGGAAAAGGATAATTTGTTCTCCCAATTTATTACCGGTAAGCGAATTTCCAAACCTAGCGTCCGTGTCCCAATTTGTGGATACCGGACATCCGAGAACGGATAATATTCGTTGGGATATTATTGGCATTACGGGTGACAGCAAAACCGCAGCTAACCTGACACATTCGGCAGCTATGGCGATGGTTGTATCGATTAGCTGTTTATCGCCTTCTTCGCCCGACTTTGCCAATTTCCATGGCGAACGATTTTCAACGTACCCATTGACCGCTTTTATGCACAGAAACAATTTTTCAAGGGCCGAATGAAATGCAAATTCATTGTACAGAGAAATGATTTCAGAAATTGCCGGCTGCCACAAATTCTGAAGATTCTCTTCGAGGCTTTCAGTTTTGATAATTTCTTTTATCATCCCATTGCAATACCTGTGTCCCATATTTAACAAACGGCTAATCAGGTTCCCTAAATCATCTGCCAGGTCACCTGTGTAGCGGGTCATAAATCTGTCAAATGAAAAATCACCATCCCGCCCTATGGTCATTTCGCGCATTAGGTAGTAGCGGAAAGCATCCACCCCAAACTTTTCTATGCACTCCAACGGGTTTACGATATTGCCTGCACTCTTCGACATTTTCTCACCGGAAACTAACCACCAACCGTGTACCAGTAAGGTTTTTGGCAATTCAATGTGAAGAGCATGTAGCATTATTGGCCAGTATACTGCATGGGCTGGCACGAGGATATCCTTCCCGATAATGTGGTAATCTGCTGGCCAATAATCGGTAAATGTCTCATCCGAATAATTGGCTCCCGTTATGTAATTTATGAGAGCATCAAACCAAACATAGGTTACATATTCCGAATCGAATGGCAGCTCTATTCCCCAGGATAGCCGATTTTTCGGCCGGGAAATACATAGGTCATTTATGGGGTCCTTGAGAAACTCCAAAACCTGTTTTGCTCGGAATGCAGGGAATATAAATTCCGGATGTGCTTCTATGTAATTTACCAACCACCCTTGATATTTCTTGAGTTGAAAAAAATAATTTGTCTCTGATATTTCGATGACTTCTCCATAATCTGTTGGCCATTTGCCATCGATTTTATCTTTTTCAAGGACAAACCGTTCGGCAGTTTTGCTATACAATCCGGAATAGTTGGCCTTATAAATTTGCCCATCGTCGTATAATTTTTGTAAACATTCGCGGACAACTTGTTTATGTTCACTTTCCGTCGTTCGAATGTACCGATCGTATTTAATGTTTAGTTTCTTACATAGATCTTTGAAGTCTTCGGCAATGTTATCGCAGTGAATTTGTTCTGGAATCCCCATCTTGGCAGCGGATTGACTCACTTTTAAACCGTGCTCATCTAACCCTGTCATAAATTGCACATCCAGATTTTGTAGCCGAAACATGCGAGATACCGTATCCGCTAAAATTTTTTCGTAGGCATGCCCGATGTGAGGCTTTCCATTGGCATAATCTATGGCCGTTGTAATATATACTTTTTTCATTTATCTTCGTGACTATTGTTTCACTCTATATGTTTTGTGCAACTATTACATGGAATCTCATCTTTACAATTCCTTTTTTCAAAATCATCGAATTCCGATTTCATCGGGAAAAATCTTTTAAAAATTTTGTTTTTCGCGAAGACGTCCATGAAATTTTTAACTCGACATTTTATGATCATATGAAATATCAAAAACGACCAAAGGGAGGAGAGATGGCAGAGTGGTTTATTGCGTCGGTCTTGAAAACCGAAGTGCTGGCAACGGCACCGTGGGTTCGAATCCCTCTCTCTCCGCCATGACCGCAGGCCTTGCAAGGGATAAGGAAAATGTAAAACAGAGCATCAAGAAGGATCCATGGACAAAACATGGACAAAAATCCCATCTCAAAAAATAAATAAGTTGGGGGGTATAAAAAATGTTAGATGTGAGTGATGGGCATATAGCCCTTGTAAAAATATTTAAATGCTAGTAAAAAAGTTTAAATATTTACAAGGCTTTTACGCACTGACACCTACTTATGGTTACGAGTAGTGTACTAATGCGCAGCGAACAGCAGCGAACAGCAGCGAACAGCAGCGAACAGCAGCGAACAGCAGCGAACAGCAGCGAACA
>JAISYR010000005.1 GCA_031269795.1 Puniceicoccales bacterium | reverse complement strand
TTTGGATCTGGGTTCATTATAAAATATAACACAATATCATCCAATGGACCTTGTCCTGGATTGATTGGACGGTCTAGATGCCCCATGTCAATTCGCTCACCATTGAAATTATAGCCTTCATAGGCAGGGATACCTCCTCCGTGGAAATGGTTAACAATGAATACTCTTTTTCGGAACGCCATTGCTGCTATCCTTGCTTCCTGGTATCCTCCAAATGCTCCATGCTCCATGGTAGGATTAGCTACACGAATGATTCTTCTAAGATCAATGGCATCGCCAGGAAAGTCCATATGGGAGCTTTCTTTGCTAGACATACTCTGTGCGTAATCGTAAATTTGCCGGCGAACTGCTCTTTGGAGTGTTTTTTGATCTGCTCCACCAGCAACAAGACTTGCATCAACAAGATCTGCTTTAACAAAATGCCCTATAGCTGCGAAAAGGCAGTTGCCATCATCCGGAACATGATGAATTTGAAATTGGCCAAGGTTTCCCATATCGATCGGAATACCAGTAGGGCCAGTGTATCTACCTTCCTCTAGCTCAAATAGCAGCTCAGGGAGCCCAGGCTCTCTATTTATGAGCGGAGGTAGATCATCCGCAGGTCCCGCTGGTTCTTCATCCGCGGGGTCTGCGAGTCCTGGTGGAGGTACCGGCAGCGGTAGCGCCGGCGGTTGTACATCCGCAGGTCTCTCGTCTGGTAACGGCGGCGTTGGTTCCCTGCTTTGTAATTCAACATGCCTTTTATTTAAATTTCTACGCTCAACATAGGCATCCACAATTGCTATGGCTGCACCTACGGTTGCGCTTACAGCAGCACTATAAGGATTGCTAGTAGCTAAACAACCAATCGTACCTCCCACGGCAGCACCTTTAAATAGCGATTTTAATAGTTCTCCCCTCCCAAGTATTTTCCTGTCCATAATTATATTCCTTTCTTTGGTTAAAATTTTAAAAATCAAAATTGGGAATGCCTGCTTTTCGATTTGCCGCTTTCTTAATTTTAGACTTTTATGGAGTTAAGTTCAAAAGATTTTATTTTGTCAATTATAAAATTAGGTCGATCCTCGCATTTCGACGGAAATGCTCAGCCCTGTCTATTTCCTGAACCGGCAAAATATTTCCAATACCTAACTCTATCGATTTTTTGGTAATGTACCGACGTTTAAATGATATGGCTGGCATTAGAGGAAATTTTTCCTAGGGTAACGAAATTTCACAATGCAAGAATTGTCAGAATTTTTATCGGCGGCCAGTGCGATCAACGATCGCATCAAAACCCTATCGACATTTTTAGACATCGATAACATAAAGCATGAAATCGGCAAAATTGAAGAAAGTATGTCGGTCCCTGACTTTTGGAACAACCAATTACTGGCAAAGGAAACGGGTAGCAAATTGCACGCTCTCAAGCAAAAAGTAGCAAGTGTGGAAAATTTAAAAAAAGTAGCGGATGAGATTAACATTTTGCTAGAATTTGCGTCGTCCGAGCATGAGAACACGGAATATTTATCGGAAGCGACTACGCTCATTGGAAAAATTTTTAAGGACTTGGGCAAATTGGAATTGGCATCGTATCTGAGTGGCAAACATGATCACTGCAATGCGATTTTGAGCATCCATGCCGGTGCTGGCGGCACCGAATCCTGCGATTGGGCAGACATGATTTTACGCATGTATATGCGCTGGGCGGAACGGAACAATTTCGAAACGGAAATTCAGGATATGCAACCGGGGGAAGAGGCTGGAATCAATAGTGTCACAATTAGGATTATTGGAGAAAATGCATACGGGTACATAAAAGCCGAACGGGGAGTTCATAGGCTGGTACGTATCAGCCCCTTCGACGCCAACAAACGTAGGCATACTTCATTTTGCTCCGTTGACGTAATCGCCGAAATTGAGGACGATGAGGATATAAAAATTGACGATGCTGACCTGCGCATCGACACCTACCGTTCCAGCGGGAAAGGCGGCCAACATGTAAATAAAACGGAATCGGCCATTCGAATAACCCATACTCCAACGGGTATCGTTGTCACCTGTCAGAATGAACGTTCCCAACACAAGAATAAAGAATCTGCCATGAAAAACCTGCGATCTCGCCTATACGAAAAAATGGAGGATGAAAAACGATCTGCCATGGAAAAATTCTATGGGCCCAAGGGGGAAATTGGATGGGGTTACCAAATCCGCAGCTACGTTTGCCAACCCTACCAAATGGTAAAGGATCTGCGCACCGGCACCGAAACGAGCGACATCCAGGGAGTCATGGACGGAGACATTGACCAGTTCATATATTCCTGGCTGAAAGCTGGCTGCCCAACGGAACGGAAAACATCTAACAACGATAAAGATTAGAAGTCTATTTGATCATTTTAAGACTGGGGTCCCAATGCAAAAATTAGTGACGGTAAGAAAGGGAAGAGAACATTGGATTAATGCCGTATTTTAGCGAGCTTTTTGGCCATTTGGTATTTGACTTTGGCGTCAAGCTTTTCAATTTCAGCAGGGTCCAGAGCTTCCCGTTTGTTGCGAGCCTCCTCAAGGGCTTTTTGAGCACATTTTTCCGCTTCCTCAATTTCGTGCAAATCCGCTTCGTTGATGTTTAATGATTCGTCGGTGAGAACAAAAACGCTATCGTTGGAAATCATAGCAAATCCGCAATCTATGGCGAAACATTCCTGGGAATTGGCATTTTTGGCGACAAGCTCTCCCGGTTGAATAATCGTTAAAAGAGGTAAATGCCCCGGTAAAATTTCGATTTCTCCATCCGATGCGGGAAGAACGACGGATGTCACTTTTTTGTCCAGTGTTATTCCGGTGGGGGTTACAATTTTTAGCAGTAAAGCCATGGTACTATTTCTTTTCCTCGATTAATTGTTTAAATTCTTCGCTACCATCACTATTGAACAGTGGAAGAGCCGTGGTATTTAGCCGGGCAAATGCGACCAAAAAACCAACCACAAAGAAAATAGTATTTTTCGTCTTCCTATTTTTCATTTTCCCGTCTTTCCTCATAGAACGAATTCATGCCTTACTCCCTTCGAGGACCTCTTCGATGGTTCCCTTCATGTAAAAGTCATTTTCGGAAATATGGTCGACTTTCCCGTCTAAAATCATTGCAAATCCGCGGATTGTATCCTCAGTTTTGACATATTTCCCCTGGAACCCCGTAAAAACTTCGGCGGCGTGGAATGGTTGTGATAGAAATTTTTGAATTTTCCGTGCCCGTGAAACCGTAAGCTTATCCTCCTCGGAAAGTTCATCCATTCCAAGAATTGCTATGATATCCTGCAAATCTTTGTACCGTTGCAATATGGCCTGGACACTTCTGGCAACACGGAAATGCTCTTCGCCAACGATATCGGAGGATAGAGCTTTGGAAGTTGATGCCAATGGATCGACGGCAGGATAGATGGCTAGGGCAGAAATTTTACGGTCCAAAACAATGGTGGAATCCAAGTGGGCAAAGGTATTCGCCGGTGCCGGATCTGTCAAATCATCGGCGGGGACATAGATGGCCTGAAACGATGTGATGGAGCCTTCCTTGGTGGATGCAATGCGTTCTTGAAAATCCCCCATTTCTTTGCTCAATGTCGGTTGATAGCCCACGGCGGATGGGGAACGGCCTAGCAGGGCAGAAACTTCAGATCCAGCCTGGGAAAATCGAAAAATATTGTCGATAAATAGCAAAACATCCTGGTGCTTCTCATCTCGAAAATATTCTGCTATGGAAAGCCCGGTCAGTCCGACGCGCATGCGGGCTCCAGGAGGTTCATTCATTTGACCAAAAACTAGGGCAACTTTCGATTTTGAAAGATCATCCACGTTGATGACTTTGGAATCGCACATTTCATGGAACAGGTCATTGCCTTCACGGGATCGTTCCCCAACTCCGGCAAAAACCGAATATCCTCCATGTTCGGTTGCTATGTTATGGATCAATTCCATGATAACCACGGTCTTTCCCACACCAGCACCGCCGAATGCTCCGATTTTACCACCTTTTATGAAGGGGCAGATCAAATCGATAACCTTTATTCCCGTTTCCAAAATTTGGGAACCGGTATCCTGGTCAAGCAGGGTAGGGGCTAGCCTGTGGATAGGGTATTTTTTGGAGGTTTTTATGGCTCCCTTGTTATCAACCGGGTCACCGGTGACATTTAAAATTCTTCCCAAAACTTCTTCACCCACCGGCACCTCGATAGATTTTCCCGTGTCAATGACTTCTAACCCACGAAATAAGCCATCCGTTGCTGACATTGCCACGGTACGCACCATGCCTCTGCCAAGATGCTGCTGCACTTCAAGGGTAAGAATCTCCTGTTTCCCTTCGACATCATATTTTACGGTTAGAGCATTGTAAATATCGGGAGTTGCCTTAACCTGAAACTCCACATCGACTACCGCTCCAATGACTTGTACAATTTTTCCAATATTTTCCATGTTACAAACTTTGTGTTGCTGCTGATATTTCAACAATTTCGTTGGTAATTGCTGCCTGTCGCAATTTGTTATATTCCAAAGACAGTTCCTTCGACAATGCTTCCGCATTATCCGTAGCCCCCTTCATTGCTATTGTCCGGGAAGAATGTTCCGATGCCTTGGCTTCCAAGATCACGCGGTAGATGTTTTGACTAAGAAACATCTGGGACAACATGGCAACGACGGAACTAATGTTAGGTTCCACGATCATTGGCCGTTGGTCGGGTAAAATTTCACCCAAATTAATGTGCATACTTTTGCACAATCTTTCCAATTCGTTTTGAAAATCTAGCATCGGCAAAATGTGTTGGCTGACGGGTTCCTGGATCAATGGATTGACATACTGCGCAAAAATTATTTCCAGGGAATCGATCTCATTGGTCAAATATGCGTTTTTTAAAAATTCTACAATGGGTGCTAATTCGCAATATTCTGTCCGATCACTCACGTTAAAATTGGCAATAATCGTCCACTTTGCCATCGAAATTAGCTGCATTGCCTTCTTGCCGACTGTTATAAACTTTACATTTTCGTCCCTTGAAATGTTTGCATTTATAAATCTCAAAATGTTTTGATTTAATGCGCCGCAGAGACCCCTATCTGTCCCTATTACAATGATTCCCCGAGTTTTAACTTCCCGACGCTCAAAAAAGAGGTGATGCAGTTTGGTGGACCCCAAATTGGACAGGCTTTCTGCAATTTCCGTAAGGAGAAGCATGTAAGGACGACTTAGCAATGCCAGTTGCTGGGCCTTTTTCATTTTAGAAGACGCAACCAATTGCATTGCACGCGTAATTTTAGCAGTATTGAGTACCGCCTTCATGCGACTACGAATTTCCTTTGTGCCTTTCATTGCGATTTAATATTTTTTGTCCCCAGCCATTCCTTTGCCAAAGTGTGCAACCTATTTTCTTCCGACTCTTCCAACATTTTCTTGGATGCAATGGAAGCCATGAGATTCACAAAATGTAAATTTGCATATTCTTCCAGTTCGACGGCAACCGTTGGAATCTTTTCCACTGGAATTGCATCAAAATAGCCATTTTTCATCATCCAAAGTAGCATGATTTGGTTTTCAACGGATTTTGGATGTAGGGATGCCTGTTTAAATAGTTCCACGATTCGCGCTCCCCGGGCTAGTTTTATTTTCGTTTTTTCATCGAGGTCAGACCCAAATTGGGCAAACGCTGATAGTTCATAGTACTGACCTAATTCCAATTTTATTTGCCCGGCAACCTGTTTAAAACCTTTTACCTGAGCAGTTGACCCCACACGGGAAACGGAAATGCCTACGGAAATGGCAGGACGTACACCACGGTTGAACAGGTCAGTGTCTAGAAATATTTGTCCATCCGTGATTGAAATTACATTCGTTGGAATATACGCTGACACGTCGCCGGCCTGCGTTTCTATGAATGGTAAAGCCGTGAGAGAACCACCTCCATTTTCCTCATTCATTCTGGCAGCACGTTCCAAAAGCCGAGAATGTAAATAAAAAACATCGCCCGGAAAGGCTTCTCGTCCTGCGGGACGTTTCAGAATCAATGAAAGTTGGCGATATGCTACGGCATGCTTCGAAAGATCATCATAGACTATTAACGCATCCATCCCATTTTGCATGAACCATTCGCCAATGGCACAACCTGCGTAGGGGGCGATATATTGATTCGAAGCACTGTCGGAAGCGGTAGATGACACAATAATTGTGTATTCAAGTGCATTGAACTCTTCCAACGTGTGAATCATTCGGGCGATGGTGGAATTTTTTTGACCAATGGCTACATATATGGAGTATACTGGGCGAAATGTCGGATCTCCACTGGCAAGCCCTTTGCGATTTATATTTGCCTGGTTAATGATAGTATCCAGCGCGATGCTTCCCTTACCCGTGGAACGGTCACCGATGATAAGTTCTCTTTGCCCACGCCCTATGGGGATCATGGAATCAATTGCTAAAATTCCAGTCTGCAATGGTTGACCGACGGCCTTTCTTGTCATGATGCCGGGAGCAATGCGCTCCACCGGTAGAAAACTTTTACATCCAATGGGGCCTTTGCCATCAATGGGGTTCCCGAGCGCATCAACAACGCGTCCGAGCAGTTCCATTCCTACCGGCACCGACAATAATTTACCGGTAGTCCTAGCCTCATCCCCTTCTTTCAACGATGAATTATCTCCAAGTAAAACGACGCCTACCACTTCTTCTTCGATGTTTAGAGCGATTCCGAAAATGTTGTTTGGGAACTCGATCATTTCATTGTACATCGCTTTTGACAGCCCATCAACAGTCGCAACCCCATCGGCAAGGGTTAAAATCTTACCGATATTTTTTATCTCAGTTTTACAGGTTAAATTTGCAATTTCCTGCCTAATTTCACTTAAAATTCTATCAACCATTTTCTCCGAAAGATGTTAAATAACTGAACATTAAATTCAACAAGAAATAGGTACAATTTTTTAAAATAAACTAACCTTGCAATGTTTTTTTGAATTTTTACACATATAGCGATCAATGAAAATAGGTGGTATACAAAAAGTTTCTCTGATTGATTTCCCTAGCAAAATTTCCTGTGTCTTATTCACGCAGGGATGCAATTTCTGTTGTCCGTTTTGCCACAACGAGTCCTTGGTTTTACCCGATAAATTTGGGCCTCCGATGGAGGAACATGAAATATTTAATTTTTTAAACGCTAAAAAAGGAAAAATTGAAGCCGTAGTAATATCCGGAGGAGAACCAACTTTGCAGAACGACTTGGAAGACTTTTTAAAAAGAATAAGGGAGCTTGGTTTTTTGACAAAATTAGACACTAACGGCTCGCGGCCTGAAGTTTTGGATAGCCTATACAAGGCGAAACTGTTGGACTACGTTGCCATGGACATCAAGCATAGGTTTGATAGGTATGCCGAAATTGCCAACGTTTCTGTTAGGATAGACGATATAAAACGATCCATAGATTTGATTAAAAACAGCGGCATAGACTATGAATTTCGCACGACAGTCGTTCCAGCATTTCATTCGTCCTATGACATAAGAAGTATAATATCCCAACTATCAGGAGCAAAACGATTTGTCCTTCAAGAATTTATTCCCGAACACGCAATAAATAAGAATTTAAATAACGGTGATTCTATCTTTGCTCTCCACAATAAAATTGTTTTGAGGGACATAATTAACTTTAGCAAGTCCTACGTGGGAGAGTTCAAAATTCGAGCGGCAAATTAGATATGATTTTGAAAACGTAATTTTCTCCGTGGAAGGGAATGATTTGCTAGAAATTTCCCTTTGTGAATAAATAAAGGTTGACTAAATGTGTGTGTCCATAGAATTTTTTCATTCTTAGGAAGGTTTTATATTTATGCCAATAGATACTTTTACAAATATACTCCACGAGTTCGCAAGTAGAATAAATTTGTCCGGATTACAAATTGATTCGTCGGGGTATTGTTGCTTAGATGTAGATCAGGGAACACTTATCCACCTAAAACACGAAAATAAACGCGACTCTATGATATTCATCGCCGAAATCGGTCAGATTCCGGAAACCAATGCCGGATCGGTACTGCGTTACTTGCTTCGAATGAATAATAATCCGGAAGAAAGTAAGGGGATGACCCTATCGTATAATGCGGAGAGTAATAATGCTGCCATTGGATACCAATTTCCATTGAGGTTTATGAACATAGATAAGTTCGAAGAATTTTTCAGAATGTTCTTAGACGAAGTGGATCGTTGGAAGCAAAAGATGGTCCTCTACACACAGGGGACACTACCAAAGGACGAGGATGCGTCAGGTGGAGGTAACGCCGGAGGGACAGCGTCATCATCGGATTTAACTTTCCAAGGAAAAATGCCCGAATTCATAATAGGGGCATGAAGGGATATTTCCCCCTAGAAAGTCTGTCGATCCAATGATCGATCAAATAGAAAGGGGAGCTTATCGCCTTGGTTTTGGCAATGGTTAAAAATGTAGTGTTTTGGGATTTTTTCATTGAAAATTTTATATAAAAATAATAGTGTCGGCTTCCCGCGGAGTAGATTTTTTTGTACCACCGCTATGGTAGGCTATGTCCTTTTTCTGGTTTTCCTGGGCAGCACTGCCCATGCCGTTACACATTCCACCATAAATTTTCCCATATCTTTCCAAGAGTATCAAACATTGGAAGCCGGGAAAAATCTTTCATTGGGGGGAATTTTAAAACATCGCATAGGGGTTTCACCGTTTAATTTAATCGCAACGGTCCTGTTTCTATGCGCGATTATCCATACTTTCTTCGCCTCACGATTCGTAGCGTTGTCTAAAAAAATTGCTGGCTCCAATGGAGAAAATTTACCGGGGAAACACTTTTTAGCAACCATTTGCCATTTTCTTGGAGAGGTTGAAGCAATTTTTGGGCTTTGGGCAATTCCGCTGTTGATCTGTATGGCTATCTTTTTCGGATGGCATGTGCTGGGGCATTATTTCAATGATGTTGTGAATTTTGCGGAACCGGTTTTTGTTGTCATTATTATGGCTATTTCGGCCACTCGCCCGGTTTTATCGTTGGCGGAATCCATTTTGCAACGAATTGCCAGTCTGGGAAAAGGAACAGTGGCGGCCTGGTGGATATCCATTCTAACCGTCGCTCCATTCATGGGATCATTTATTACCGAACCCGCTGCCATGACCATAGGGGCCATGTTGCTTGCAAAACAATTTTACGATTTACGGCCTTCGAAAAAATTATGCTATGCCACCCTAGGATTGTTGTTCGTGAATATCTCCGTCGGTGGAACATTGACCCATTTTGCAGCACCCCCCATATTGATGGTTGCCCACAAATGGCACCTAACAATTGGCCGCATATTTAGGTTACTAGGGTCCCATGCTATCGTGGGAGTTATTGCCAGTACGCTGGTATACTATTTAATTTTCAGAAAAGAATTTTCCGATTTGCAAAGTAGATGCGACACTATCGATAAAAAGAATGATGGCAATAAAACGATTCCAATGGCGATTACCGTCACGCATTGCCTATTTCTAGCATGGACGGTATTGAATTTGCATACCTCCGCACTGGTAATAGCAGGGTTTTTATTTTTTCTGGCATTTGTAAAAGCCACAAAAACATATCAGGATGATGTGAGCTTGAAATCTCCCATTTTAGTTGGGTTTTTCCTGGCTAGCTTGGTAACTTTTGGAGGGTTACAGGAGTGGTGGATATCGCCGGTGCTGAAAAGCTTAAAGGAATTTCAGTTGTTTGTCGGCTCTACAATTTTGACCGCGTTCAACGACAATGCGGCCATAACCTATTTATCTTCCCTCGTTTCCGAATTTTCCACAAATCCATCCATGCAAAAGGCGGTCCTGTCGGGGGCTGTAACGGGTGGAGGATTAACGGTGATAGCCAATGCCCCAAATCCTGCAGGACAGAATGTTTTGTCGAAATATTTCATCGGTGGAATCTCACCCCTATATTTATTCTTGGGAGCCATAATTCCTACGCTGTTGGTAGCCCTTTGTTTTAACTGTTGGTAAAGATTTTAACTGGTGAGAAATTAATTGTTTTTTCGGCCCATGAGCCAGTGTTTACCGGGGATAAAACTTTTTCTACAACCGGAGCTTGAAATGTAAGGAAATAGAGGTAGAAAATTTGCATCCAATGTTTTTTAGATGTTATCTCGTACGGAGCAAAAAATGAGTATTCAAAAAAATTTAGAATTAAAACGCGTGATTAGCACCCCCGTAGAAGAAAAGCCGCGATTCGATTGGAAACGGCTCGTCGAAAATGATAGCGAGTGTGTTTGTGAGTACTATAATATTGGAGAAATTGCAGATAAAATTGGAGAGGCGGTCGTGGATGTTTCCTTGGTTAATGGGCAATCCGATATTTTCGACGACGCGAATAAGCAATTGGTCGTTTCGTTGACAAGACAAGTTTGTCGCTGTATCAACCTGCGAGAAACCTGTCCACCCAGCCAAGATCTTGTGAATGACGCCATCGAAGAAATTTTAGTAAGAAATAATAGGAGGGAAATGGCCCATGCCTTTGTGGCGAAGTGTAGGTTCGAGAACGAATATTATAGGCGAATCAAAGAAAGCCGCAAACTAAGCTTAATCAGGAGAGATGGTAGTGTCGTGCCGTGGAATATTGAAAAAATAAAACATGCGGTTGAATTGGCATTTATTTCCCAACACCAAAGTCCCGAACGGGCCGATAAAATCTCTCGGGCAGTGACAAAGAATATATTGGATGAAGGGTTATCATTCATTCACATTGAAAATGTTCAGGATTGTGTACAGGAAGAATTGATGCGCCAGGGAGAATACAAGATCGCCGAAGCATATATCCTGTACAGGGCCGAACGGGCAAAATTGAGAGAGCTGTCAGACATTGAGAAAGAATACACAGCAACCCAGGATCAGGGTCCCATTATCGTGGTAAAAAATGCCGACGATGATAGCTTTTTGTGGGATGGATCGGAGTTACACAAACGAATAGCATTTGCGAATGCAGGACTTGATTCGCACCTAACATTCGACGAAATATTGTCGTCCCTACAGGAAGGGATTTCGTCGGAAGTTAGCATTTCGGAATTAAAAAATTATATCATCAAAAATGCACAGCGGCTAATAGAAAAAGATCCCGTCTTAGCAGTATTTGCAGCAAGGATACAGCTGCTTTATTTGTATGAGGACATATTCGATTGGAATTGTACCACCGATAGCTTGGAATGTTTGAACGAAAAACAGGCGGTTGCTTTTGTAAAATATATCAGGACAGCCATTGCGGATAATCTACTTCACAAAGACATGCTCAAGTATGATCTGGAACAGCTTTCCCAGGTTTTGGATATTACCTATGACCGTGAGTTCGATGCCATAGCTTTGCAGAGTTTAAAAGAGCATTATTTCATGCGGAATTTTGATGGTCGAATTTTAGAAACCCCACAAATGCTTTGGATGCGTGTCGCGATGGGAGCATTTCTTGCAAAGGAACATGCCGAAGGCGACGTCATTGAATGCTACAAACTAATGCGGGACAGAAAGTTCTGCCTGGCAACTCCCACTTTGTACTATGCGGGAACACCAAAATCACAGATGATGTCGAGCTATATCTTTCACATTGAGGATGACATGCAAAGCATAATGACTCGAGGGATTTCCGACAATGCTTTCATCGCGAAATGGGGAGGAGGCATTGCGGGTTCGTGGACCAATGTCCGTGAAAAAGGAGCAAGAATTTCAGGAACTAGGGGGCGGGCTCCCGGAGTGATCCCATTTCTGCAACTTCACCAGCACCAGTTGGCCATTGCAAATCAGGGGACCGAACGTCGCAGAGGTCGTGGAGCAGCGTATCTAGAAATTTGGCATAGCGACATAATGGAGTTTATAAACTATCGCAAAAGGCATGTAAATGGAAACACTCCAGATGATACCCTCGGAACAGTACTATGGATCCCGGATATTTTTATGCACCGCCTACAGCAGGATGCCGATTGGACGTTATTTGATTCGGAAGATGCCAGAGGCTTACATGAATTGTACGGCGATGAATTTGATAAAAAATATGGGGAGCTGGAGCGACGTGTCGTAGAAGGTAAAGCTTCCGGCAAAATGGTAACGTGCCGAGAGGTTTGGCAAAAAGTTATGCAGCGCATTTTCGAGGCAGGGTACCCAAAGATTGCGTTTAAGGATACATGTAACCGGACGAATATGTGTAAAAATGGAACAATTCATGGGGCGGGGTTATGCCTAGAACACATCATGAATACAACCTATGATGAGACTGCTGTGTGCAATACGGGAGCATTGGACATCAACAAACATTTAAACCCGGATGGTTCCCTCGATAAAAATGCCCTATGCCATACGATAGCGGTCGCAACACGTACGTTGGATGCGATAATAGACGCTAATTTTTTCCCTTCACAAGCTGCCGAAACATTTGCCAAAAAGTACCGCGCGATAGGGTTAGGCATGATGGGATTACAAAATGCACTCTACAATAAAAATCTTTCATTTAATTCTGCAGAAGCCGTCAAGTTTGGCGAGGAATGTGCGGAAATAATTTCCTACGAAACAATCAATGAGTCATGCGAACTGGCAAGGAAATATGGAACCTGCCAGGTATTTGAATCTTCGGAATGGGCAAGGGGGAAACTACCATTTGACTTTGCCAAGGATAAAAACGCTGGGACATTACCCTGGGATGTTCTGCGGGACAAGATAAAGAAGAATGGCATGAGAAATGCATATTTGAATGCTTTTTCTCCCACGAGAAAAATTGCTCGCCTTTTGGGATGCTATCCCGAGTTATCCCCAGCAACGAAAAATGTTTTTACAAAACGTTTGGACGATAATTACGAAATGATGATTATTTCTCCGGAATTGGTAAGAATTTTGAAAAAATCTGGCATTTGGAATAAAACAGTCCATAAACAAATTCGGTATTTTGAGGGTGAGTTAGCTGCCATCGATGAAATTCCTGAGTCCATAAGGGAGATGTTTTCCACCGCCTACATGATTGACAATGAGGCAATCATCGAAGGAGCTGCCCGACGGCAAAAATGGATCGATCAATCCCAATCCCTGAGGTTGTTCCTTGGAAGTCCAAACCTAAAAACCCTGTCGGATATGTTTGTCATTGCCTGGGAAAAGGGGATTAAGGGGATTTATGATGTTAAATCTGCGGGTTTTTTCTCCGGTATGAATATGGTTGATTCCTGTGAAAATCATCAGGGGTTGAATAATTTTCCACGGTCGAATTGCACTGATAGTACCGATGCCGTGATAAATGCTTTGGCCAAACTCAATGAGATAAACAGGTAAAATTCTACCTAGAACTTGTGTCGGGAAAACAACTTGGTATCAATCCCAATGAAAGAACATATTGATTTAATTTTTGTCCCTTCCATTGGCCATTGGTTGCATGGCAAAAAACCGGAGCGGATTGCAAGATTTTGTACTGACACACGTTCGTTGTGCCCAGATGATTGCTATGTTGCCCTAGCCGACGTACGGGACGGACACATTTTTCTCGAAGATGCTAGGACGAATGGTGCTTCATGTGCCATTGTTTCCCACCCAAGACCTAACATTGACCTACCCCAATTTGTTTGTGACGATCCATATGGAGCCATGGTCGAAATGGCAAAGCTAGCACGGTCAATGTTTAGGGGCACAGTGGTTGCCGTCACTGGAAGTTTTGGGAAAACTACAACAAAAGATATTTTAAAGTTGCTTCTCGCCGTTGAAAAAAATGCAACTCTTGGAAACAAAAATAGTCGGCGGGGGGTACCCATGACACTTGCTACCGTAACCAATGATGAGGCCTTTGCGGTTATCGAAGTTGGTATTGATGCCATCTGCACGATGAACAAACTAGTGAAGCTTGTTGTGCCCCACATTGCCATACTGACAGGGATCGGCAAAATTCACATGCTGAGGATGGGGAATAAATCCATAATCGCCCGCGAAAAAAGTAAATTATTGCGTGAGGCCATAAAAAATAATGGCCATGGAATATTTCCTGAAGAATGCCTAAGGTTTAGTGCCTGTCGAAAAATTCAGGATCACTGTAGGGTTGTCAAAGAAGACGGGGAAGATGTGGGCTATCGTATGGCTGTGAAAGGGGATAAATACCACATTGAAGTGAGATTTAAAGAAAAAGCCCTGAAATTTGTTATGCCCCGTTTGATGAGTTCGGGAGTTGCCAAAGATTTTGTCCTGGCGTGTATCTGTGCCCTAGAATGTGGCATAAGTCCAGCTAATATTCAAAGGCGAATTAGCCTATGGAAGCCGTCCAAATGGCGCGGAGAAATCATAGCGACATCGACGAAGACATATTTTGCCGATTGCTACAATGCGAATTCCGTGGCTTTTGTCAACTCCCTGGCTCAGTTCGATCGACTATTTCCCCATGGCAGTCGGTTATTTGTTATTGGAGCCTTGATCTATTGTGAGATAGGGAACGGTGTAATTGGTGACAATGCTACCCTTTTTAAAAGTTTACCACTCCGTGAAAATGATGGAGTGATTGTCATAGGGGACTCTACAAATTTTTCTATGGATGCCATAAATTGCGATTGGAAAGTATTTCCGTCGACATCGCAGGCAATGGAAGTGGTAACAAATTTTCATGGGGTTGTGTATCTAAAGGGCCATCGTACTTACAAGTTGGAAAGTTTAATATGTTAAGGTTGGTAACTATAGTGATAATTTAAAATTTTCAAAGGAAATGAGGATAATTCAAAACCATATGGATAAAATTTTAGACGGGCGATCCACCATTCACAATCATCTCCAGTGCAAAAGAATTGTTACCCCTACAAAATTGTTCATACCTTCCAGTAATATTTCCGATGCCACATTTAGCATAGGCGAAGGAGTATGTTTGGACATCATCATTTTGGCCGTTGATCGTGATAAAAGTACTGTCCGGCTGACATTTGAACTGGAAAAATCTAGCCAACTAAAATGTGTAATCCTGTCGGAAAGTTGCAAAAAATTCGACGTTTCGGTCGAAACTATTCTGAAAGGCGAATGGGCAATTTCTGACATAGGGAGCTTTTTTTATGGTAAATGTTCCGATGGGCAAAAATTTTCCATCTCACAGACCCACCATGCTGTAAACTCAAAATCAAATGTTGTCAGTAAAACAATTTTGGATGATTCCGCAGTTTCTGAGTTTTATGGGAAAATCAATATCAGTGAAATTGCCGAAAATAGCAATGCAAGACAAAGTAACAACAACATATTGTGGTCCGACGGGGCACGGGCTATCAGCTGTCCCGATCTCCACATTGCCAACAGCAATGTCATATGTTCCCATGGCGCAACGGTCGGTGCCATCGATGATGATACCATGTTCTACATGATGAGCCGGGGCCTGGACCTCCCAACGTGCAAACGGCTAGTAGCGGAAGGGGCCATGCTATCGATACTTGCCATTCCATGAAATCTTTCAAACCAGTGATCGGAGAGAAAACTATTGGAATTTATTTGAACTCAAACTTAAAACTACCATCCTTCTGCAAACTTAGGCGGGCTGAAAATAGTTTTCCCGTTCGCTTGGATCGGAACCCTTCCAATAGGTCAGTTTTCTTCTCCGCTAGCAATTTCTGAACCTGTTCCACATCAATGTTTTTATCGAGTGTCTTTTTTGAAATCCTAAGTTTGCATTTTTTATTGAAGTAGTTTTTGCACACATAGGCAGTGTCTGTCATAACAACATCCACTCCATCGAGGGGGCATTTCCCGATGACTTCGAGTTTGTCGATCTCCTCCTGGGATAGCGGCATTGCGGTTTTAAATTCTGAATTTGAATTTTCGAAGGCTAAATTCACCTTAAAAGCATCATCCAAAACTACACTTGCAGAAAAGTTTGACCCTGTTTTTGACTTAAACCCGTCCAGTGGTCCAATTTTTTTGTTTGCCAGTAACTCTTTGATTTCATCCTCTGAAAATTTCCTACCACCAATTACCTTTTGAATTGTTAGGGTTTTATCCTGGGAGCGGTAGCAGCGGAACCCTTCCATAAGCGGTTTATTATCGGTGGGAGAAATTATGGAAGTTTCCTTTGTTATGTCGCTTCCTTCGACAAAATTTTTCGTCTTTGTAACTATGGCTGCCGTCAAATCCGCAATCTCCTCCATGAAGCTTTTACGGGTAAAATTACCATTCTCCATCTGCCTAAGTTTGTATTCCCATTCGCCCGTAAGAACCGGGCTTGAAAGAGTTTCAATGTCCGCAGCTTTTAGGAAGTTTAGTAAATCTTCAGCCTTCGCCGTTGCCTTTAGGTCTTTTCTGTCCCGCACAATGTACTTTAGAGCCAGTAAATGCTCTATGATCTGGGCCCGTGTTGCCGGAGTACCCAAACCACGTTCCTTCATGGCATCGGCAAGCTCTTCATCGTCCAACAGCTTACCGGCACCTTCCATGGCGGTCAATAGGGTTGCTTCGTTATAGGGAGCTGGAGGACGGGTCGCATCTTCCGCAATTTTTATCTCTTTAACATCGGCCTGTGGCGGAATTCCATCGCTATCGGATAACGCAGGCAATGCACCATCCTGTTCGGTTTCATTTTTTCCATAAACTTCCAGCCATCCGGGGATCACCAGTACCTTCCCTTCCGTTTTAAATGAATATTCTTTGATTCCACTGATTCGAGTGGTTATGTCGAACTCTGCGTCTGGGAAAAATACGCAAAGGAAACGTTTTAAAATCATGTTGAAGATTTTGTATTCTTCCTCGGATAAGTTTTTGGGAACTTGTGGCGTTGGAATAATTGCGAAGTGATCGGTGACCTGCCTATTATTGAAGATCTTCCTGTTATTTCCGTTAACTGCTTTATTTTCAATTATGCGTTGGGCGAAGATTCTATGTTCATCATTAACGGCGGCTAGTATCTTGTAGCAGGTCGGTACGTAATCTTCCGTTAGTGCACGGGAATCGGTGCGAGGATAGGTAATACATTTATGCCTCTCATAGAGAGATTGGGCAATTTGCAGCGTCATGCTAGCAGGCATGCTATGGCGCGAATTGGATTCTCTTTGCAATGTGGTCAAATCATATAGCCTCGGAGATGTTTGTTTGGACCGTTTCTTTTGTTCGGAAATGGTGGCGAATTGCTCATTTTTAATCGCTTCAACGATTGCCAGTGCATCTCCATATTCCCATAACCTATCGGTTCTATCGTGGGGGTTTTTGTCATCAAGCTTTTGATCTTTTTGTAGCACGCCATCATAGGGACCATTGTGAATGCCAAATGTTCCGAGGATCCTCCAAAATTTCGTCGGTTTGAAATTAGCAATTTCAATGTCTCGGTTTACTATCATCGCCAGGGTAGGGGTTTGGACACGTCCTACGGTCGCCACTTGTCGAGCCATTACGGGGAACATTTTCGTTGTTATGGCACGGGTCCCATTGATGCCTATTAGCCAATCCGCTTCTGATCGACATTTTGCAGCGTCCTGCAAGCGTTGCATCTCTTCGCTGCTTCTAAGATGTTCGAATGCATCCCCAATTCCCTGCGTCGTCATGGAAGACAGCCATAGGCGGACGAAAGGTTTTTTGCACTTTGCCAGTTCGTAAATATATGTAAAAATTAGTTCCCCTTCACGGCCTGCATCACATCCATTTATGAGTAGATCGATGTCATCGCGCTGAATTAATTTTTTAAGTTCGTTAAAACGTTTTTTTGCTTTTTCAATCGGCTTTGTCTTAAATTTTTCTGGTATTATGGGAAGGGTATTTAGCGACCATCGCTTTAGGGATGCGTCGAAATCTTCCGGCATGAAGAGTTCAACCAAATGCCCAACGGCCCAACTAATCACATATTCACCATTCTCGTAGCGATCATCAAATTTTTTAAATGTTCCCAGTGCCTTTGCTAGATCAGCTGCCACGCTTGGTTTTTCAGATATTACAAATTTTTTCATTCGATGCTGTGTTAATCTAACAAAAATCCAACTTTCCGATACACTTTCGCCATCATTTTGTTGGCACGCCTTTGGGCTTCCTTTTTGCCCGCGTTTAGCACAGATAATAAATATTTCCCATCGTTGGCAATTTCTAAATATTTATTTCTGATCGGAGAAATTTTTGCGATGACTGCATCCACAACCGCCTGTTTAAAAGGAGCATAGCTTGCAAGGCCGGCAAACTGTGCGACGGATTCTTCCATGCTTTGATCTGTCGCCGCTGCGTATATGTTCAACAAATTGGCAATTCCCGGTTTATTTTCTTGGTCGAAGCATATCCTGTTGTCGGAATCCGTTACCGCCCCCATGATCTTTCTTCGAATGACGTCATCGGGATCCGTTATGTACACAGCCGCACTTTGATTCTTATCAGATTTCGACATTTTAGCGGTTGGGTCCTGCAGCGACATTATGCGAGCTCCCGTTTTTCCAATGTACGGCTCCGGTAAAACAAAAGTTTCGGAATAGATACTATTAAATTTTTGTGCAATGTCCCGTGTAATTTCCAGATGTTGTTTCTGATCTTCTCCAATGGGAACTAAATTGGCATTGTACAATAGGATATCGGCCATCATTAGGACCGGATAGTATAGCAATCCAGAACATACCGACTCCCCTACTTTTTTCGATTTATCCTTGAATTGGGTCATCCTTTCCAGTTGACCGATGGGGGTAATACATCCCAATATCCACATCAATTCCGCATGCCCAGTTACTTGGGATTGTAGAAAAATTTTACACCGTTCAGGATCCAACCCACAGGCGATATACTGTGCGGCACAATCCAATACATTTTTTCTCAATTCTGCTGGAACGTATGGCATCGTTATGGCATGTTGATCTGCCAGAAAAAACAAACAATCGTAGTCATCCAGCATTTTCTGCCAATTATTTATTGCGCCCAACAACCCTCCAAGGTGTAGTTTGCCCGTTGGTTGCATGCCGGTCAAAATAACTTTTTTCCCTATTTCCATGTTTAAGGAACCTTCTTCTTCTGCTGTCCAAAAAGAGATTTTTGAAAATGGCAACATTTTCTCGATATAAATCGTTCAATGGGCTGAAAAAGGCACTTATAAAGAAACTTCAAAGTATGAAAAATATTTCCGTTGGAAAACTTTTTTTTATCCACGTAATCCGCATATTCCCAGTATTTTAGCATCATGGACGTGTGGTACTTTTTCATTCCGCACAATGCGGCAAACCTAATAACTTTTTTATTCATTTCCCATGGTTTTCTGCCAGCGTAATGTATTATCGTAGGATCTTTAACTTTTCTAAGGCATTCTTCCGAAAATGAAGCAAATGGAATAAAATTATACTTTGGGCTCAGGGCCATGTGTTCGTCGTCGTCGAGGCATAGGTTCATTGCATCCTGCTCGGGGCTCAATAGGCGAAGGTCAGTATTTTTTACAAACTTGATTACCCTTTCCAAAATTTGAGATTTTTCAAATTGTTTTGAATCAATTAGCAAAACACCGGAATTGTAATAGTGTTTATTTTCGGGAAAATTGATTTCTTTCATCCTTCGCCACTTGGTTTTTACATTAAAAAAGTTGCCATCTTCTTCGATTACCCCAAGAGGGCGACCATTCAAATCTTCATTCCAAAGCTCGACAACATCACTGGTAGCGATAGTATCACAGTCCAAATATATCACCCGGCTGAGCTCCGGGAACACCTTTGGGATCGCCAGTCGATAAAATATGGCCGTGGAAAAATGTGCCGGAATAGTATAATTTTCCAAAATTTCTATGCGTTCTGGGACTTTAAACTCCATCGACGAAATGTTTTTAAATTCCGACATAAATTTTCGAATTAGATCCTTGTTTTCTTCGGATATCCCACAATCAACAATGTATATCGCTAGGTTTGATTGTGTATTTTTGGCGACGGAGTAGGCAGCAACTCTAAATAAATCAGAAAATTTATCATCGAAAACGAATGCCATATTTATTGTTTCACTCATAGGATACCGTAGTGTTTTTAATCATCTTCTTTTGGAATTTCTCAGGGCAAAATTTTATAGAGCAAAGTATGCGAAAGAACTTTATTGTGGGAATAATCGATCTACTGGAAAATTTCTTACCATCCACCCTGTCCGAATATTGCCAAAAGCAAAGAATCACCCCCAATGTATACCTACATACTCCGAATAAATAAAGAATTTTTATGAGAATTTTGTTTAAATTTAACTGCCACACTTTCACCGCCGCATAGTGTATTATTACTGGGGTTTTTATGGTCCGGAAACATCTTTTGGAAAGCATGAGAAAGGGCATAAAATTATATTTGGGTGACAAGGCCAAATGTTCTTCATTTTGGAGACATACGTTCATTGCATCTTGCTCCGGAAGCGCTAGAGGAATTCTAGTGCTTTTTACAAACTCAACCACACGTTCGAAAATTTTTGATTCTTGGAATTTTCCACAGTCGAAAAAGAGAACTCCCATATTATAGTAACGCCTTCCTACGGGGAGGCCCAAGGTCATTCTTTTACGCCAAACGGTCTCCGGGTCTATGAAATTGCCAACCTCCTCGACTGCACCGAAGGGGCGGCCATTCAAATCCTCTTTCCAAAGTTCACCAATATCCCCAACGGCAACGATGTCACAATCCAGATATATCACCCGGTTGAGTTCCGGGAATACTTTTGGGATAGCCAGTCGATAAAATATGGCCGTAGAAAAATGCGCTGGAATAGTATAATTTTCCAAAATTTCTACGCGTTCCGGAACCTTAAATTCTATCGATGAAATATTTTTAAATTCCGACATAAATTTTCGAATTAGATCCTTGTTCTCTTCTGATATTCCACAATCGACAATGTGTATCGCTAGGTTCGATTTTGTATTTTTGGCGACGGAGTAAGCAGCAACTCTAAATAAATCAGAAAACTTATCATCGAAAACAAATGCTATATTTATTATTTCATTCATGCCTTTATTTGCACGTGCAAGATTTTGTGGCTTTTGAAAAAAACCGTCCCACCGGTTGAAACAGTCGTTTGTAAAAAAAATTGAGCGTGGAAAGGGGATTTTTATTGCTAGGATTCACATCCCCCAATTGGTCGGCATAGTGCCAGAATTTTAGGAGCATAAAAGTTGAATAGTGGCAAATGCCAAGGCAATGGAACAGTTTGACCGTTGTTCTATTCATTTCCCACGGTTTCACGCAGGCATACTCGATGAGGACTATATTTTTTTCAATACTGGAAAAACATTTTTTCGACAGTGAGGCAAATGGGATAAAATTATATTTCGGGTGCAACGGTAGATGTTCATCGTTGCGGAGACATATGTTCATGGCATCCTGTTCCGGACACGGAAAAAAAATCTTTGTCTGTTTTACCTGATCAATCACCCTTTCAAAAATTTGAGATTCTTCAAATTTTTTGGAATCAATTAGAAGAACGCCGGAATTGTAATAGCGGTTTTCTTCCGGGAATTTCAAATATGCCAATTTGTTTGCCCTGATTTTTTCATCGGAAAAATTGCCATCTTCTTCGACTGCACCGAAAGGACGACCATTCAAATCTTCATTCCAAAGCTCGGAAATATCACCAACCGCAACGATATCACAGTCCAAATATATCACCCGGCTAAGTTCCGGGAATACCTTTGGGATCGCTAGCCTATAAAAAACGACGGAATTAAAACGGGCCTCCGTTGGGAAATTTTCCAAAACATCCACCCGTTTCGGCATGCCAATTTTTACGGATAAAATGTTTTCACACTTTTCTTGCATTTGGAGAACTTTTCCCCTGTTGATTTCCGAAATTCCGCAATCGACGACATAAATCGCAAGATTCGCCTTTGTATTTTGGGCGATAGAGTAGGCAGCAACTCTGAACAAATCTGAGAATTTATCATCGAAAACAAAGGTGATATTTATGGTTTCTCTTTTCATGGGACTTTCATCAGAATATTTTTTCTATGATTTTATCGGCCAACCCATAGTCGATCGCTTCCTTTGCATTCATATAAAAATCTCGATCCGTATCCTTTGTAATTTTCTCTATCGGTTGCCCGGAAGACGCAGCTAGGATTTTATTTAATTCCGCCCGAGTCTTTTCCATTTCCTGTGCCTGGATGTTGATGTCAACCGCCTGGGCAACAATTTGGCCCATGATGAGTGGTTGATGGATCAAAACTCTGGAATTAGGGTATAAAAACCGATTACCTTTTTTGGTTCCGCAGAGCAGAATTGATCCCATACTCGCCGCAATTCCGGTCACTATCACACGGATTGGAGAAGAAAGTAAAATCATGGTGTCATAGATCGACATGCCAGACGTTATGGATCCCCCGGGAGTGTTTATAAAAAAATCAATGGGCTTACCGGGACCCGACAATTCAAGGTATAATAACTTTTCAGTAATATCTTTTGCCGTCACATCATTTATGCTCCCCCACAGAAAAATCTTTCTTTCCCTAAGAAATCGTTTCTGCATCATCGACGAACAACTCGAAGCATCCTTCGAACCGCGATCCGAAACATTATCATCGTCATTGTCATCATCATTTAGATGGGTTGTCTGTTCTGCAAAGCATTTTACCATGATGACAGATGGGGTAATGATTGTTTTTCTAAAAGCAATCCTCCAGTTCAGCCAATGGGTACAAAAATGTGCGTAAATCCTAAAACATTAAAGAAGTCAACAGGCTATTGGAGGAGGGCCTGGAAAAGAGTGGAATCGAATCTGATAAAACTTAATTTAGGTTCCTTTTGTTTTTTATTTGCGATTTATGAAAATTTCCTAAAAAAAATAGTATGAATGGAATTTCCGGTCAAACAACAATTAATGCAACAAACACAACCCTATGGCATAGGGTAGGTGCAGGTTTTCAATCGGTGGTGGCAGGCATATGGCGAGGAAGTACAATTGTAGCCCCTAGAGTGAATACCACGCTAGGAGTACGCAATAATCCAATCTTATCAACCCTAGCAACTAATGGAACGAACGCTGCATTATCCTTCAGGGCAGTAATCGCAGGTATGAACGTTGAGGCTATGGGAGCTACGACAGCTACTGCCCAGGCAATTAGTAGAACAAGTACTGCGTTGGTACCTTTCGAAGAAGCAACCACAGGTATAGCTGGAGCTGCAACTGCAAGTGCCGAAGTTACAGCAAGTGCTGGAGCTGTGACGGCCACCGCCCGGGCAATTAGTAGAACAAGTACTGCGTTGGTACCTTTCGAAGGAGTAACCACAGGCATGGCTGGAACTGCGGTAGGGGCCGAAGCAGTAGTAGCCGGGGCCGCCGCTGCCGAAGCTGCAGCAAGCGCTGGAACAATAGCCGCAGAAACGATAGTTGCCGAAACGACAGGTGTCGCTGGGTCTCTGCTAGGCAAAATAACTGCGCTGGGGAAATCCGCATGGGCGCTGGCAGCTGCTCACCCTGTTATCACAGCCACAGTTGTGATTACCGCTATTGCAGTATCCACACTAATTATAGCATATCGAAGAAGCCAAAGGAGGAATGTTACAGTACCGCAGCGTGGTGAAGTACCGCAGGATGACGGGCCGGATGATGCGCCTTAGAACCAATGGTCTATCTTCCTAAAAAGTTCTTGACCGTATGGGTTGAAGAAAGAAACAGGAAGGCAACAAAAAAGTTTTGGCTTAGGGAAAGAAAGGATAAAATATAACCATTTCCTAAGGCTGAGATTAGAAAGTAAGGGAGAGGGTTATTTTTATTCTTTCCTCGGGGCTTTTTGTAATTAAGGGTATGGAACATTTACTCTCCGAGGAATGATAACACGTGATTGCCTAGATAAAATAAAAAATTCTGTCGATATTTATGATGTTGTGTCACCATACGTTACGCTAAGACGGTGCGGAGTTAATTGGCGTGGATTGAGCCCCTTTAATCAGGAAAAGACACCATCCTTCTTCGTCATGCCAGCGAAAAAAATGTTCCGGTGTTTTAGTTCTGGTAACGCAGGTGATATTTTTCGATTCGTACAACTGAAGGAAAACGTATCATTTGCCGATGCCGTCGAAATGATAGCCGAACGGTTTAATATTCCGCTGGAATTTGAAAAATCGGCAACCTTCGAAACGAAGCCATATGCGAAAAAAACATTATTCGAATTGCATGAATTGGTGTGCGATTTTTTTGTAAGAAATTTCCATGCCGATAATGTTTGTGGAGAAAGAATTCGGCAATATTGGGTAGAAAAAAGGAAGTTCTCTCTTGATGTGGCGAAGGAAAATGGCATAGGTTTCGCAGGAAATGACGATAGGGCACTGATAGAAAAAATACTCCAGGCTGGCTATTCCTTGGACGCCATAAAGGCTAGTGGAATTTTCTATGCCAAGGAGAATGAAACCGATCCCCGTAGGTTTATGGGAAGATTTAATTCACGACTAACAATTCCTATCAGGAATACTCAGGGAAAAATTGTCGGGTTCTCGGCAAGATTTGTAGACGGTATGGGGCCGCAAAATAATTTTTCCGATGCTAAGTATATAAATTCTCCAGCAACGGAAATTTTTCAAAAGGGAAGCATACTATTCGGACTCGACAGGGCACGGCAGTATCTAGAACCAAATGGAGCTTTTTGGATGGTCGAAGGCCAATTCGATGCCATGCGTTGCTGGGATATTGGCATCAATACCGCCATAGCTCCTCAGGGTACGGCTATCACAGATTCCCAATTGATCACTTTGCGACGGTATAGCGTACACCTAAATTGTATGCTTGACGGTGACAATGCAGGATTAAAAGCAGCGGAACGCTTGTTGGCAATGGCAATCGCAGTTGGACTGGATGTGAAATTTTTTATCCTACCGGAAGGGCAGGACCCGGATAGTTATTTCTGTGAGGATTTTGAAAATAGGTTCCAAAGGCTGCAGCGGTCCGCCGTGACAGGGATAGAATTTTTGGCAAACCGATGGTTGGTCAAAAAAAATATTACGGCACAGGAAAAAGTGGAAGCACTTAGAAAAATCTACGAAATAATTTCCGTTGCTGAATCTTCCATCGTTCAAAAGTCATACCTGGATGAACTATCGATGGCAGCAGACCTTGATCGGCATGCGATTTTTCAAGATTTTAAGTCATTTCTGCAGAAAAAGCCTTTCGTTGGGGACTCAAAGGTTGTTGTAGATGGGACACGGGAAATGCCACATAAAAAGTTATCCACCGCAGAAAGCCAATTGCTGGCAATAGTTCTGTCGAATGATAAAATAGCAAAACAAATATTGGATTTCTACGAACAACCATTTTTACAAAATTTAACATCCCATGAAGGAAAAGTATTGCTAAAAGTCCTAAATGAAATTAAAGAGTATATGTGGGAGGGGATTGCTAAATTGGAAGGATCGCCATTATTTTCGGATGCTGAAAAGAATTTGATATACTTTTCGTTGGCTGATTTCGACGAAGATTGTGAGCATCTAGCCATTGCTAATTTATGCCTGCACAAGCTCCATTCAAATTTCATCAGGGAAGAAATTAATAAAGTTAATGATAATTTTCGGAAAATTTCTCTTGACGAAAGCGATAGTATAAGAACCTTACAGGAATGCAGACTGAATTTGCGTAGAATGTTAAAGCACCCACCGCAAATTGTTTAATTGTAGAAAATAATGACAAAGCACGAAAAGAACAATCCCGAAGTTGGGGCAGCAGTAGATGCCAATGCAAGAATACAATCTCTCATACGACTAGCACGGCAAAGAGGGTATGTATCTTTGCAGGATATCAATGAAACACTGCCAGGAGCTCTGGCTAATCCAAAAGAGGCTGAAAACATCATCAATATTTTGGAAAATCTCAACATTGAGATTTTGGATGCTGAAGAGGTCGAACAGTATCGGAGCAAAGTCGAAGAGGAAATGGCAGAACCTATTTCGCCATCCGGAGAAAATATTGAGGATCCTGTTCGCATGTATCTCCGCCAGATGGGGCAAGTCCCATTGCTCACGCGTACCGAAGAGGTGGCTATTTCCAAAACAATTGAGAGGGAAGAGTTGCGTGCGCAGGACGAGCTGTTTTCCATTCATTTAACGGCAGAATTTCAAGTTGATTTGGCAGAAAAATTACTCTGCCGGGAAGAACGATTTGATCGCATAGTTCTTGATAAAAAAATAGAAAGTCGGGAGGCCTATTATTCAATGCTGGCCCGTGCCGTGCAGGATAGCAAAATGTTATTTGCGAAGGTAAAAGAATCTTGGAAAGCATATCAGGAAGCTAAGGAAACAGCGGACGAAGGAAAAATTAAACCAATCGAGGCACGGCTGAAACAGTTTCAAACGCAGCTAAAGACCGTTTTAAAACGTTTTTGTTTCAAAATGAAAATTTTCGAAGAACCACTGGCAAAATTACGTCCAGATGTTCGCCAAATTAGTCAACTATATGCTGATCTGGAACGTGCCACCAAAGCTCTAGCAAATGGAGACAAGGCTCAGGTAGAAACGATTGATAGAATCAATAAGGCCTTGAGAAAGTTTGAAATCAAGCATGAAGTTGACCCCAAACGCTTGGTTGAGATCGTAAAAGCATTTAAGTTTCACATGGGTGAAGCGTATAAGGCAAAACGGGCAATGGTGGAGGCCAATCTGCGGCTTGTCATTAGCATTGCAAAAAAATATACCAATCGTGGACTATCGTTTCTAGATTCCATCCAGGAAGGCAATATGGGCCTTATGAAAGCCGTTGAGAAGTTTGAGTATCGTCGTGGATATAAATTTTCAACCTATGCAACCTGGTGGATACGTCAGGCCATCACGCGTTCGATCGCGGATCAGGCTAGAACTATTCGCATTCCTGTGCACATGATAGACTCACTGAATCGGGTAATGCAGGTGCAGAAACAATTGACCCAGGAACTAGGCCATTCCCCAACGGCAGAAGATGTGGCGAAGGAAGTCAAAATGCCCATCGATCGAGTGCAAACCATAATGAAGATGGCTCAGCAACCAATTTCCTTGCAAAATCCTGTTGGCGATGGAGAAGATTCCAGTTTTGGAGATTTCATCGAAGATAAAAATGCTGAAAATCCATATGACATGACGGCCTTTAGCCTGCTTCGTGAGAAAATAGGCAGTGTTTTAGATAGTTTAACCCAGCGGGAGCGGGAGGTCTTGATGCTACGTTTCGGACTAAGGGACGGGTATAGTAGGACTTTGGAAGAGGTGGGGCAAGTGTTTAATGTTACCCGTGAAAGAATTCGTCAGATAGAAGCAAAAGCTTTGAGAAAAATGCGACACCCGACAAGAATTCGCCAATTGCATGGTTTCTTTGACAACGAATTACAATCGGAGGGCCCAGGGTTTGAGAATTTTGTCACAGACGATGAATAATGTGGAAGTTTTTAAAAGCTATACCCTTTCCAGGTTCTTTATGGAGCATGTTTTGATTTAATTTAACATTTCTAACTAGGATGAAATCTTATTTTTGATTGTAAAAAAACTTGACTTTTTTTATAAAAAGCTAAGGTTTAAGTTCATGGAGCAAGTAGCTATAATCGACGAAAAATTGCGGGCACAAGTAGAGAAAATTATGCTGGAAGAGCAGGTGGATCTCCAGAAATTCTCTGACTCATTATCCGCAGGCGCCAACCAGAGTGATGTGGCAAAATTCAATGCTGCACTTAATGGCACCGACATAAACATTGATTCCGTAGCCAACCGTCTAGATCGGACTGCAAATATTTTAAGCAGTATTAATCCCGATGTTTCTGATTCCGTTAGAAATGTCGGACAGTTGATGCCAAACGTCGTGCATAGGTTGGAAGGGAGAGTAGCTCAATCTTCCGGATCAGAATATCAGAACCGGATATCTGACTTTATGTCTTCGGTTAAGCGGCAATTAGACCACATGGCAGATGTGGCAGCAGAACTAGCTCAAAAGCCGGATTTATCGCAGCAAGATTTGATGCGTATACAATACGAAGTGATGCAGATGTCGGTTGTTCTCGATGTGGCATCAAAGGTCGGAGATAAAGGATCCCAAGCTTTACAAACCTTGTTCAGGGACAAATAATAGCGGTGGACATGGTGAAAAACACCGTTTTGAAAACGTGAAATTGGCTTTCTGTTGTACTGTTTGCAGGGCTATCCTTTTGGGTTGGTACAGGTGGAAATGGCTCGATTTTTAATGTAATTGATGGCTGGGAAAGATTTTTATTTCCATGAGGTTAGAGATTATACATGTTATGGAGCAACGTGTCGAAAAAATTTTTAACGATCCTATTGCTAGTTGTTTCCAATGTTATCTGCCGTGCGGTTGAAGTAAGTTCAAATGAGCCGATAGAGTATATTGCCGATAAAGAGGAGCTTGTTGTCAAGGGGGACGCAAGAATTGAAGTGGGGAATTTTATCATCCAGGCCGATGAAATAACATTCCAGAAGGAACAGGCGACGGCAATTGCCACGGGAAATGTAAAAATTGACAACAAAAAAATTTATATCGTAGCAGATCGTATTTTCTACAATACGAATGCAAATTTAATACACGTCAATAACAGCAAAATAAAGGCTCATGACTACTACTTCCGCATTGAAAATATCGATTTAGACACGGCCAATGATGTGCAGACCGGTAGCAATACGGAAATATTTCATGGTCCCATGGATCTGACATTTACTTCATCAATATTCGTAAAAAGTTTCGAAATAACGAATGAACAATCCGTCAAGGCAAAGGGTACAAAATTTAAAATTGGACCAGCCACCATATTGTATTTGCCCAGTGCGGAAATAGATCTTTCGTCACATCCGTTTTACTTGGAGCAAAATTATGGACTGAATCATAGCAATGGGGTATACCTGCAAAACGATTTTTATTTTGGAGTAGACAAAGGACTTAAGCTAGGGGGGCTTTTGGATTTTTATGCAAAGAGAGGAATATTGGTTGGCCCTGCCTTGAAAGTCGACCGCAGGTCAGAGAAAAATCAAATATCTTCCGAAGTCAAATTTGGGTTTATCCAAGACAGGGCAAGTGAGGAACAGAAAGGCTTTGACATAAGGAATGAGCCCATTTCTAGCAATAGGCACTTTTTAGAGTTCGCGCATAGGCAGCACTACGACGATCAAATTGATATAATCGCGAGGGCCACATCGTTGAGCGATTCTGAGGTCGAACGGGATTTCAGAAAAGCTTGGTATGACCGTAATCAGCAGCCGGGATCATTTGCCGAAATGTCCTATCGAGGACAAAATTATATCGCCTCGGTCTTCGGGCAGTTTGAGCCAAATACTTTTTATAATACCACGCAACAAATGCCGGAAGTGCACATTGCCTATTTACCAACCAAATTGCCTGGTACAAAGCTGGTACATAATGCACACGTAGGTGCCGTTAGGTTACACAACCGTAATAAGGATTTGTACGGCATCACAAGTATTTCCCGGGCAGATATTTACTATGGAATATCTTTGCCGTTGGGATATGAAAATTTCCTCACGGTAAAACCGATTTTTGGCACACGGGTACTAGTATATGATCGCAACATTGATGGAGAAGCATATGGGAAGGGCATCATACAAGGTGGGTTTGACGTTGATATCAAATTCACCGGACGGTCCGACTACGCTAGCGAAACCTTTGGCATAAATGGATTAAAACATGTCATCAACCCAACCGTACAATACCGTGTGATTCCATCGGGCAATGGGAGTATTAAAATTCCAAAATTCCATGGAGAATGTTTTAGTACGGAAATTCCTTCCATAGATTTGGACGATATGCGCAATGTGGATGACATACAGCGACAAAACATGGTACGGCTGGGCATAAAAAATAGCCTGTATACCCAATCGGAATCCTATGTCCCAAAACAGTTGGTGCGAGTGGATGTGTTCCAGGACATACTCTTTACCAGAAATTACGATAAATTTAGACAAGCTCACCAAAAGAAATTCCCCGATACCCTTTTAACGGTTGGCATATATCCAACATCATGGTTTAATTTTGATGTCCAAAGCAAGGTTGATCCGGCAAAATTGCGTTTACACGAACTAAAGACCATGACCGTCATAAAAGATGCTGACTTTTGGGAACTGGCATTTTCCACCAATTATTTGAAATTTGATGGAATAAATTCCCAGAAATCGACCGAGCAGTATGGACTGTTTTTTACTTTCAATCTATCATCCCAAACGTCCATCACGATTGAGTCCCAATATGATGCAAGGATTCACAAATTTTCACGGCAAAGATTTAGTTTGTCCAGTACGCTGTGGAATTCGTGGTTAGTTGACCTAGGTATTACCACACGGACACACGTAAAACGTGAAGATCACCTCCAGTTCGATTGGCATCTAAGACTGTTGGATTTTTGATGTCTATGGATGGTAAATTGTATGTCATTACTGGATGCACAGCCGTTGGAAAGACGGATTATGCCATAAATTTTGCGATAAAAAATAATGCGGAAATTGTATCATGTGATTCCTCGCTGGTATACAAACACATGGACATTGGGACAGCAAAACCAAAGCCAGTAGATAGGAGAGGAATTGAACATCACTGCATGGATTTGGTAGAACCATCTGAAAAGTTTGATGTTTCAATGTTCATCGAAGCAGCCCAAATAGCAATTGATTCCATAGTTTCTTCTAGAAAAAATGTGGTGGTGGTGGGAGGTTCTGGATTTTACTTAAAATCTTTCTATCGCCCTGTCATCGACGGAATCAAAATTCCACGAAATGTTAGCGATTTGGTCAATTCTATCTATGCTAAGTCTGGCCTTGACGGGTTAGTCCCAATGCTAATTTCAGCCAACGATGGGATATGTCCACCCATTGATACAAAAAATCCCAGGCGGGTAATGTCAGCCCTAAAAAGATGCCTGGCGTGCGGCAGAACATTCGATGATGTACAAAGCAATTTCATATCTTTAGATTCGCCATTCAAACAATATCAAAAATATACGATCCTATTGGAAAGGGATCGGGAGGATCTAAAACTGCGCATATGGGAACGGACGAAAAAAATGTTATGCATGGGGCTAATTGATGAGGTAAAATTTCTACTGTCCAACTATGACCAGTTGAGTGATAGCGCAAAAAATGCAATAGGATATCGCGAAACAATAAACTGGCTCAAAAGTAGTACAACCGAAGGTGCCTTGATCGATGAAATCTCGCAAAACACTTTAAAATTAGTCAAAAAGCAAAAAACATGGTTCAAAAAGCAGATCCCAATAGATGAAAAAATTATATTGCGATAATTTCCCTTGGTTAGATATTTACACCAATGATTGGATGTAAAAAATAGCAACAAAAGCTTTGGCCTTTAGCTATTGACAAGGGAGTTATTTTATGTCATCTTTTTCCAGGCGATAGTGTATGTATGAAATTCATAAAAGTTTAATGGGTCAAATTTTAAAATATTTCAAAAGAATGGTTTTGCAGAAGCACATAACGGCAAAACAAATCTCTAGGATGCCATTGAAAGTTTTTGATGGAGAAATTGTACTCATAGAGGATGTCGATGTGGCCAACTTGGCAATAGGGGAGATACTATCTGAAAAATTTTTAGGATTTGACATAGAAAGCAAACCAGCCTTTTCAAAGGGCGAATCCTATGCTCCTTCCTTGATGCAAATTGCCACATTGGCGAAGGTTTATCTGTTTAAATTGGAAAAAATTGGAGGCCTTGCACCCTTGAAACCTATTTTAGAAAGGAAAGATATCATCAAGGTCGGAGTGTCAATCGACCATGACATAAAAAATCTTTTTAAAATAGAAAAATTCAATGCCCAAGGTTTCTATGACCTTGGCCTATTTAGTAAACGGCTCAAAGTGGTCCACACCGGACTAAGAAATTTAGCCGCTATTTTCCTCCGTGTTAGGATTTCGAAAAAGTCACAGTTGACCGACTGGACACAGACAGTTTTAACCCCGCAACAAATTTTATACGCTGCAACGGATGCTTGGATAAGCCGAGAAATTTTCCTCAAAATGCTCAAATATTTGCCATAAAAATTCCCTACCGCCCGTCATATCTCTTTAGGTGGTAGAAGGCAGGTTTATGAGATATTCATCTCTGGGATTTGTAAACTCTGGACAATATTCATTATGTACGTAGCCGTCAGTTTGTATTTCTCACGAGAATTGGACGCTAGGATATAATCTTTGGATAAAATAGGCCGTCCAAATACTATGGTAGCCTTTTGATTCCAATCGAAAAACTTGGCATTGCGGTTCATAATTTCGAAGGTACCGAAAATTCTACATGGAATGACGGGAACTTCCGTTTTGCACGCTAGCATGCCTATTCCCGCCAGCGGTTCACCCATAGAACCATCTGCGGACCGGGTCCCCTCCGGGTAAATCATCACACATTTTCCATTTTTTAGTAGGTGCAGAGCAGTCTTTATGGCCATAACATCTCCACTTTTCCTATCGAGTGGTATGCAATTCATGTTACTGAATAACCAATGGCGAAATTTTGTGCTAAACAGCGAACTGCGAGCCAATGAAAAAACTTCCCGTCCAGGTACTGCGCTACCAATAAATGGTGGATCAAAATAGCTCAAATGATTACACGCCAATAGGCATGGTCCATGTCTGGGAATATTCTCATACCCATAGATATCACCGTCAAACAATTCATTGAACATCATTTTGGCAATGAATATGACAATGCGATATATGGGATGAACTGTCATCGGAATTATATAAAAACTTTCATTAAAAATGTCAAAATTTGATGTTCGCGGAATCGGTCGGCCGCTGATATTTTTGGTAAAAATATTACAATGGATCAAAATAAATCTTTGTAACAAACCTAAACAACCTACCGCTTCTCCATTTTAGAATATGGAATATACTTGTGTCCATAGATTGTATGACGAAGACAAACGAGCACCTATTAGAAACGGAAAGATTCGATAATTTTGAGATGATTGGCGAAAGTAGAGAATCGGACCTATACCATTCAAATATTCGAAATTTGATAGTGTTACAACTAGTCGCGGCATCTCCTGCAAGTTTACCCTTTGATATAATTTTTTATGGAATTTCTTGTTCCTGCAAGAATTGTCCGGAGGAGCATGTCATCGCCAATATATCTAGTTTGGTGGATTCTGGAAGTATTATAAAAATCAGCGAATGTGGATTCGGGGATAGGTATAGACTGGCAGACCGTTGCCTGTGTAAAAACTTTAATGCGGAGGAATAATGTGTGAAGGAAATGACAGTTTTAAAAATCATCTTGCACAGATAAAGTTCGCAAAGGTGCGCACATCGGAAATCCTTACCGGCTTTGAATTGCCTACGGAAACTGCAATGGCATCGCTTTCCCGTGCCTGGGAAATGCTGTTCGATTCCATCTGTGGGAGCGATGAAGGTTCCGTTGGAGAGCTCAAGGATATTTCCTGTGTCATACAAAAATTGTCGGCGAGCCATCAAAAAATTCAAGACATCGAATTTAAAAAAATTGCACAGCTGAAATCGGCCGATCTCAGCGAAGAAAGACAGAAACTACAAATCATGCGAGAAAATTTGCAAAGGGGCAAATTGCCAAATGATATCGTTAAAACCGTGGAGGAGCAATTGCAATTACTATGAAAGCCACGGCACAGAGTTTTTTTCTACAATACCAGGTTGATTGGATTCTAGATAATTCACGGCTGAAAATTTTGGAAAAATCACGGCAAATTGGGATGACGTTGGCAACGGCATATGGCACCGTTAGACGACACGTTTCTAGGCAGAACAACTATGATTCCTGGATAACATCTCGGGACGAGCTGCAGGCGAAATTGTTCATAGACGATTGCAAAAAGTTCGCGAAAATTCTGTCGCCGGCCTGTGATTTTTTCGGCCATAGGCAAATTTTAGAAGAAAGAACTGATTCCTCAGTGTCCCTAGGGTTTTCCAATGGCACATCTATTAATTCGTTGTCATCAAATATCAATGCGCAGGCTGGGAAAAGAGGTTCGCGGGTACTGGATGAATTCGCATTGCATGGCGACCAGAAAAATTTGTATACAATTGCACTGCCAGGGATTACCTGGGGAGGACAGTTGGAAATTTTATCAACCCATCGGGGATCGAACAATTTTTTTAATGAGTTAATTTGTGAAATACGGGATGGGGGAAATCGAAAAAATTTTTCCTATCACCGCGTAACGTTGCAGGATGCACTCGAACATGGTTTTTTGAGCAAATTGAAGACACGGCTGCCTGGGTCCGATGAACGGGTCCAAATGTCGGATTCGGAATATTTCGACACCGTGAGAAATTCTTGTCCCGACGACGAGTCGTTTTTACAGGAATATATGTGTGTTCCCGCCGACGACCGTTCGGCATTCATAGCAAGTGATATGGTAGCCGCCTGCGAGTATCAGGCCGATGGGCAAAATTCTTGGGAATTGCACGATTTTTCTAGGGGGACCGACGATTGCTTCCTTGGAATCGATGTCGCTCGTAGCCATGATTTGACAGTATTTTGGTTGCTTGAAAAACAAAACGATGTCCTATGCACGAGAAAAGTTTTGACCATGCAAAATGCTCCATTCTCCGAACAGGAAAAAGAACTACAAAAATTCTTTGAAATAAAAAATTTGAAGAGGATATGCATCGATCAAACCGGAATTGGACGCCAGTTTTTCGAACGTGCCAGCGAAAATTTTTGGAAATACCGCGTGGAAGGGGTAACGTTTACCAATAGAACAAAAGAAGAACTAGCCTATCAGCTGCGGGAAGTATTTGAGAAAAAATTAATAAAAATTCCCGGCGATGATTTTATTCGGGCAGACCTGAGATCCGTCAGGCGAGAAACGACATTCGCGGGAAATATCAGGTTTGCAGGAGATAGGGGAAAAAGTGGACATGCCGATAGGTTTTGGGCATTGGCATTGGCCATACACGCCGCAAATACCTGTAGGCATCAGCGGGCACCATATTTTGAAAGAGTTGAACGAAAAACAAGGAGAGAAGAATTTTTATGAAAACGGTATCACAAATTTCAGAAATTCGCGTGAAGAATTCCATGCGGGCACGGTTTAATCCAATCAAAACTCTGACACCGGATTCATTGTCACAGATGTTGGATGCTTTTTCTGCAGGGTATTTGAAAGCTGCTGCTCTGACGTGGGATGCCATTGAACGTCGGGATGATGTCATTCAGGGAGTGGCAAGTAAGAGAAAGAAATCAATCGCCCGGTTGCATTGGGAAATTTTATCGGTCGACGATTCTGACCTGGCCAGGGACCAGAAAATCGCACTGGAATATTTCTATAACAATTTGTCGACAACAAACGCGTGCGATGGCAATGAGCTCGGAGGGATATCTCTGCTGGTACGTCAAATGATGGATGCCGTTGGCAAAAAATATGCCATCCATGAAATAATTTTCGAACCCCGTGAAATTTCGGCGGCGGAAAAAGATTCTCCAAGACTAAAACCTATGACGCCTTCGACGTTACTAACCGCCACATTCCGATTTGTCCCACTGTGGTTTTTTGAAAACCGCGATGGCAAATTGAAGTTTTTGACGAATGAAGGCGCCACATCCGGCATTCCTTTGGAAGCAGGAGCATGGCTGGTAACAACCGGGGATGGTCTGATGGAAGCATGTTCCATTGCATACCTGTTTAAACATCTGCCATTGCGCGACTGGCTGGTTTATTGTGAACGGAATGGTATGCCAGGGGTGAAAGGTGTTACCGATGCAGTTCCAAATACGGAACAATGGGAATCAGCCCGTGATGCCGTGGAAGATTTTGGGGCTGAATTTAGCGCATTGATGTCGAAGGGTACTGACATCGAAGCAATAGATCTATCGACGAAGGGGGAATTGCCCTATCCAAAATTAATAGACCGAATGGACCGTGCAATTTCTGCACTCTGGAGAGGTTCCGATCTGGCAACATTATCGAGGGAAAACGGAGCGGGAGCATCCCTACAAGCCGATGAAACGGCGATTTTGGAAGATGATGATGCGGGAATGATTTCGGAAGCCCTCAATGCACAGGTCGACAAATTTGTCGTAAAATATCTGTTCGGCGATGTTCCCATAAAGGCATACATAAAGTTTATTCCAAATGTTAAACGAAACGTGGCCGATGAGCTGAATTTGTACCGGGAATTATACAAAATGGGAGTTCCAATCTCGATAAATGATATTCGGGAAAGATTTAACTTGGCAACGCCAAATGAAGGTGAGCAGATGCTAACTTCCCTGGTGCGGTCCGAAAGTAATGGCGAAGTTGGAGGAGGTCGTGATGCACGTTGAATGGTTAAAATTAGTAAATTGTGGCGAATATTTCCATCCCAAAGGGACACAACTTTTGGATTCCAAGGCTGCCGAAAGAATTATCGATTCCTTCCATTCCCTGCGAGGGCGCCTAATGCGCAGATTTCAAGGGCTTCCAATCTTTATCGGCCATCCCGATGACCCGGAATTTGGGTCGAAAAACAATAGGGTTTATGGCCGCATAGAAAATATGAAAGTGGAAGATAATGCCCTGTGGATTCTGGTAAAATGGACGGATATTGGCCAAGAGTTATTTAAAAATGGTATCCTCAGGTACCTGTCTCCGCGGTGGTTGACAACTCCAACCTGGGACGGCAAGTTGTCTCCCAAACGCCTGTTGTCAGTCGGATTAACCAACCATCCAAATATCAGATGTGACCACGTATCAAAAGTTGAAAAGATTGACGGACAAGTGGCATCGCCAGGCGATGATAGCGTGAAAGATTTTGTAACCGATAGTCCAAGGAACTGTCAGGATGTTAGCTCCGAAAATATTCTTCCGGGAAGTAAAAAGCAGCCTGGACAGCGGGCGACGGATTCCGTGGATGAAGACATTTTAATTTTACCGTCCCAGATAGTCCTCCATACGGTTTCGCAGACGGAAGATTTGAAACAACCAATTTTTAACAAATCAAATTGCGAAAGAATATTGGAACTTGTCTTCGAACGCATGCGAAAATTTTCAGAAAAATACAATGACGCTTGGAATGCGGTCAAACGCAACAATCCCGCATTGTTCAATAAAAACCTTTAACCTTAACTAGGAAATTATGACACAATTAATATTATCAAATTCCGCCATTGGGACCCATGCTTGTAATATTACCAAGCAGGCAGAAGGAGCCATCCCAACCAAATATCTCCTCGGTAAATTTGGGACCCAAAAGACCGACGTTGCTCTCTGTGGCCTATCCGATTTGCCCATTGGAATTATCACCGATGAAGCAGCCGCTCCTACCCCGGAAGGGTCCAAAGAAATTGTTAACGTCGCATTGCTTGGATCCCCTAATACGCTGCAAGCGATAGCCAGTACGGCGGTTACGGCAGGTTCGATCCTTATTCCCGCAGGAAACGGGAAAGTAAAATCTTTACCGGCACCGACGGCAAATGACCAAACCTATACAATGATAGGCATCGCACTAACGTCGGCAACGGTGGATGGCCAGGTCATAGAATTTATGAGCTGTGTCCCCCAACAACACGTAGTCAAAGGTAGCTAAAATTTAACCAAAAGGATCCTATGAACATAGAAATTTTACCAAAAGATGATGGTTTTCAGGAATGCGGCACAATTTGTGCTGCCAATGAGGCGAGGTTTACCGCATCGACATATTCGGAACCCTTAACTGCATTTACAGTAGGCTGGAAAGATTCGGAGCAAATAGAAGAGTTACTGAATTTTATTGCGCCGGTTATCCCCGTAGCAAAACGTTTTGAGTTCAAGCTCTCAAACAATGAACAATGCTTTTTGTCTGAGACCGATGACATCCGATCAATTGGTGCATCTTTCAAGCGTATAGAATTCGTCGGAACTTCCATAACATCTCGGACCTATAACAAGGGCTTGACGGTTAGGGTCGACCACGACGATGTGGCTGGAGACGACTGGAGGGAACGCTATGTCCAGTTACTACTCCAGCGCCTGCTGCGCAATGAATTACGCCGTGCAATTTCTGCATTGGAAGATAATGCTGGATCTGTTTCTGCCAGCTACATTTGGGGATCTTCCACCAATCCGGACTCTCACATTCGGGCCGAATTGGAAGCGGCAGCAGATATTACCGGTATCCGCCCGAATAGGATTGTCATCGGAGAAGGTGCATGGGACTTGAGGAGTGATTCCTACGATGCACAAAATACGGCTGGAGCGGCACGGGCAGCAGGGTTAACTCCGGAGGAACTGGCGAGAAAGCTGTTCGTCGACGAAGTACGCGTAATGAGTGCTCGTTTCCAAAATGGTGCGGCAAAATCCAATCTGCTTGGAAACAAGATATATGCGTTCTATACCCGAAATGACATTATGAAAGATGAACCGGCCAATATTAAGCGGTTCGTTACCCCCATCGACGGCGGTAGCACATTTCGTGTGTATGCGGATGAACACAGCAAGTTTACGGATTTGACGGTCGAACACTACAGCAATGTGGTTTTGACCTCAAAAGAAGGCATAAGAAAGCTCACGGTAGCAGCAGCATAACAGCAACATAATAGACCTACACCCATATCCGGGAAGGTTTCAAAAATCTTTCCGGATACCCCTAATCCCTCAATGAAAAGTTTTATGGCAACGTGGATAACTATACAAATTTCAGATCTTTACGACTATTTATGTTCGACTCAGCTGAACGCTTTGAAAACTCTGGAAATGGCGAATGATCAAACAAACCCAATCGACGAAATCATTGGGGACATTACAGCCCGCATTCGTGCTGAAATCAGTGGCAATAGACATAATTTGCTAAGTGCGGATAGGACAAAAATTCCCCATGATTTAAAAAGTTTTGCATGTTACCTAATTTTGGAAAGTGCACAGACCCGCTTGCCTGGTTTGAAATTGACGGCCGACCAAATTCGTTTGGCAACCGATGCGAAGGATTATCTAAGGCGCATTGCCCAGGGAGAAGTTCCCGTATCCGTTCCAGACGATGCCCTGGTAACCGGTGATTTTAGCTCAAATGTTGGATGCCAAGTTGTGCACCGTAGGCTACGCCATGCATCCGAAAAATCTTTGGGAGGTTTTTGACCATGAAGACGGAAGGAATTTTGGAAAAATTACAGGATGCGATCGAAAAACGATTACTGGCTCTGAGCGAATTGCGAAATGTTCCAATTTTGACGTACAAGCAGAGCGACCTACATTCTGTCATTGAGGCAAATGTCAAAACGGGTATCGGCGTAGTGATCGTGCTCATGCCTCCCATTCCAAGTCATGCCTACGCCCATGTGGTGGGTCCTATTTTCCATGACGTAACCATCGAGATAAAAATCGTAGAAAACACCGCAATGAACAAATTGGGCAAAAGTTTGTTGTCGTTGGCTGAAATAGTCATGCAGCATCTACACATGTGGCATCCCAATATTTTAGACGAGAATTATCAGCTGGAATTATCCTCGGGACCACAAAATTTCAAAGTCACACGGGAGGATAATATTAACTATTTTTCCATGTGTTTTGGTATGCCATGCCATTTAAAATTTACCTAGACGATGAAAATTACAATAGGAACAATTATTTTAGCCGGTGGGAATGTTGCCAATGAGCAACCCTACGATCTAAAAATCAATAATTCTCGGCAGGTACAAATCGCACCTGCCATGAGAGCTATCGCCGTAAGAGGATTTGATCGTGGCAACCAACAGACAACATTGGAATTTAAGGTGTCCAAAAAACATTCTTCGGTGGAAGAAGCGCAGGCCTATGCCATTCAACATGCCGCATCGCTGACAAACTTATCGTCAACGTTGGTGATTACCGAAGAGCCGTCCCAAGACACTTATTCATTAAATGATGTCGTTATCGGTGAAGTGCAATCCGTTAGTGAAGGGGTGGTTTCATCCCACGCTTACAAAATTATAGGTGGAATTTTTACAAAAGATTAAAGTATGGACAATTTGAATGAAATAATCGTCAGAATCAAGGCTGACACATCAAGTTTTAATAATCCCATCGATGTTCTCCGGGGTGAGATTCCGCAATTTTGGCGAGGAAACGATATCAGATTTGAAATTGGTATTTTCAACGGTGAAAACATTTGGAGCGTGTCAAACTATGCAAGTATTTCCCTCGCAATTCGTAAATTGACAGATGACGGAAAGGTCCCATCGGCGAGCACACCTGCTCTCATGCAGAAAATTTGTACATCCTTCGATGATACTTTGACGTCGGCAACGTGGGAGAATGGAACAAAACAACACGTAGTAATCCCATTTTCTTCGGATGAAAGCAATGTCGTTGTGGGCGATCATTGGTTGTCGATTTGGGCAACAACCATCGACACAACTCCAAAAATTATAACACTGTGTGCTGGGATAGTTCGCATTCTCGAAGTAGGAGGGGGTAACCTTTCCACACCGCCTGATCCGATCAAGATCTATTACACGTCCAACGAATGCGACAATAGATTCATACAATTAGCAGCCATTGACACAAACACCAACCTTGGAACTTCCGATTCCATGGTTCCTTCTCAGGGGGCCGTCAAAACTTATGTAGATCAGCATACAGCTTCTGGACAAGGAGAAGCTACTTCGGCAAGTAATTTGGGAACTGGCATAGCTATTTTTAAGGAGAAAATCGATGGGGATCTAAAATTTAAAACGTTGAAAGCTGGTGACAACGTTAGCATAGCGGCGAATGATTCCGAAGTAACAATTTCGTCCTCGGTGGATGCAAGCGAAGAAGGAATGGTCAATCCAATGACAACCGCAGGAGATCTTATCGTCGGCGGTGAATCTGGTGCAGCAGTTAGATTGGGAAAGGGTTCCGATGGCCAGGTTTTAAAGTCTACGATCGATGGGCTTGGGTGGGAAGATGAAAGTTCCTCCTATGCCTTGCCCACCGCTTCGGCGGATACCCTGGGAGGCGTTAAGGTCGGAAGCAATCTTACCATCGCAAATGGAGTTCTTTCCGCCGATGACCAGTCTTATACCCTACCTACCGCTTCGACGGATACCCTGGGAGGCGTTAAAGTCGGTGACAATCTTACCATCACAGGTGGGGTTCTTTCCGCCGATGATCAAACCTATACGCTACCCACCGCTTCGGCGAATACCCTGGGAGGGATTAAAGTCGGTGACAATCTTACCATCACAAATGGGGTTCTTTCCGCCGATGACCAGTCCTATACCCTACCCATTGCAACTGCGGATATGCTTGGTGGTATTAGGCCGGATGGAACGACCATTACTGTCAACCCATCAACGGGAATAGTAAGTGCGATTGGTGGTAGTAGTAGTGGAGATGATAGTTCCGACGGTTGGATACCAAGTTCCCAGTACGTTGACATCACCTACGGGGCAACGGGGGATACCTACACTGCTCCTGCAGATGGGTGGATATATACTAAATGTAACACCTTCAACGTCGATGCGTACATCATTGGAGAAGTAATAATTAATGGAGAAGCAGGTTCGGAAGTGTACGGCGGCGGGGACACCACCTATCCCACTAACAAGAGCCTCTTTTTGTTATTTCCAGTGGGGTCTGGATATGCTTTCAGAATGTTCAATTCTAACCTCTACATTAATGTTTTTCGATTTATCTACTCAAAAGGAGCACTCTAATGTTTATCGGTAAAAAAAATAATTCCATCGTGGCATTCAACGAATCCCGGGATGACCTGTTGCTTAACGCCACAATCAAGGGCATCACCCTGGATTCCATCGAAGAAACGGAGGAACAAATCGTCCCATCCTACAACACCCAAAACGATGGCATCTATTACAAACTTTCGGAAGTTCCTCAGGAACCACCTCATAGTTTCAACGGAAAACAGCAGGCATGGCGCCAGGAACGGTACGCCGCCCTATCCGACCCCATCACCAGCCACATCGCTGTCATCCGTGACAGAATAGCAAATGGGGAATACTCCTCCGAAGACGAAAAAATCGCCTGGGAGGGCACCATCACGGATTTGCTCGCACAGCGGAAGGATATCCGCTCCCGGATCGCCGAGGAGTTACCGTACAAGGATAACCCATGAAACAAAAACATGACAACTACGATGCCCACATGGCACTCCTCGACACTGCCCTCATCTTGAAAAAGATTGCAGATGTCATCCTCACCGACGAACGGTGTGTGCTGGCAGCGTTGGAAGATATCATCAAACGGATGGACAGGGTGGAGGACTTGCTCGGATACGGTCGCTTTCGAAGGCTGGGGATGGTGGACAACGGTATTCATTGATGGAAGGAAGGGGGACCGATGGCAATGTTTTCAAGACTATGGATTCCGGGACTGGTGACCGCCCTATGCCTTTGGACGGTGGGGTGTTCCT
>JAISYR010000025.1 GCA_031269795.1 Puniceicoccales bacterium | reverse complement strand
GGTCGTAGTTATCATGGTTATCGTAGTTATTCCTCCCCACCCACAGCAGTATCTGCAAATGGTCGTACAATCTCCCGTTGATCTCCTTCAACTCCGCCCTTTGCCCGCTGAGCATCCCAGGCACTGGCAATCCTCCGCCGCTTCCAAACGTCTGGCACCCTCCGCACAACAGCATCCATAGCATCACACACAGCACGCTCCCCATCAACAAAATGTTAACCAACATCCCTCTTCTCCTTTTTGGCTGTTTTCTCTTTTCTCTACCTTCCACTGGGCTTCCTCCTTGACCCCTAGTGTACTCATCCCTTCCTCTTTCTCAACGCTTTTGTTCCCAAGGACATTATCTGGGGATTAAAAAAACTTTCATTTCGTTTCCTTCCTAAAAAACGAATTTCCATTTTTCTGAAGACAAGATTTTTGCGGCTATATTGCGGCAATGGACCCTTCCCGGTGTTTCGTTTTACACTTTCCTTATCCCCCCGCAACGCCTGGATTCATCGGTGGTGGTGCTCGAGGAGGGACTCGAACCCTCAGGCCGTTAGGCACCAGATCCTAAGTCTGGCGTGTTTGCCAATTTCACCACTCGAGCAATTGTAAAGATGATAAATCCATTGGCCTTGGAAAATTTCCAAAAAGAGACGTCACCTGAAAAATCTTGCAATTTCCTTTTCGGCGGAATCTTTACCGTCCGAAGCATGAGCAATGTTGCGCATCTTATCTAGTCCAAAATCTCCACGGATGGTTCCGGCAGGTGCTTTCTGGGAATCGGTTGGCCCAAGAATATTTCTTACCCTTTCCACTGCATTTTCTCCTTCAAAAATTATTACCATGACGGGAGTAGAGCTCATAAATTCTACAATTTCAGGGAAAAATGTCAAATGTGCTAAATGGGCATAGTGCTCCCTAAGTAAATCATTGTCCAAGTTTATGATTTTGCACGCGATAGGATTTAAACCTGCATTCTCTAATCTGGAAATAACTTGCCCCACCAGCTTCCTTTGCATGCAGTCGGGTTTTAAAATGATCAACGATTTTTCCATAAAATTCTCATTCCTTGATTTTTAACTGTTTCCCATGAAAATTCTGATGACAATTTTTGTTAAAATGTCCATACAATATTTCCCCTGAAACATATTTTACATGAAAAAGACAACATCCATTCGGATGAAATATCATTTCCGTTGTAAAAATATCTTACCGTTGCCTATGGGCCTGAAAATTTGGATAGGGACAATAAAAATTATGCTGGGGTTCCATTTTTGATGTTTTTAATGGTGCAAAATTTATAAAAACTGTTAAAATCTCATCAGTATTCGGAAATTTTGTCATTCAAAATGGGAAAATAGTTGACTAATTAAACAATATGAAAGAGTACAAATAACAATCACGGAAAAATTATGGTAGCGATAATTGAGGCCACACGGGCAGGGTTGTTTAGAAAAGATAACATTCTGAGGAATGTCATTGCCGGAATGGTTGTCGCCGTCATAACATTGCCACTGTCAATGGCCTTCGCCATAGCTTCCGGTGCGAAACCGGAGGCCGGAATTTATACTTCCATAGTAGCTGTGGTAGTAGTGTCGCTATTCGGCGGCAGTAGGGTCCAAATTACGGGTCCAACGAGTGCATTTGTCGGCGTACTGCTGGGCGTATCATCGAGATATGGCCCGGAAGGTCTGCGGATTGCTACAATAATGGCTGGCATTATGATACTTTTGCTGGGCATATTTAAATGTGGGCAAATAATAAAATTCATACCGGAGCAGGTCATTGCAGGATTTACGGCCGGAATCGGAGTTAATATGCTAATTAGCCAAGTGCCAAATTTTTTCGGACTAGAATGTGGACATTTGCCAATAAATATATGCGACAAACTGAAAATCTTGGGACGATCATTTGGCTCGCTAAATTTACCAACCACGTGTTTAGCAGTTACGTCTCTGTTGATCATGGTAGCAGCTTCAAAGACGTTCCTGCGGAAAATTCCGGCTCCCCTTATTGCTCTGGTATTTGGCATAATAATACAGGCGACATTTCGTTTCGAAAGTGTAGCCACCATAGGTTCTGTTTTTGGTGGACTTTCCAATAGGTTGCCATCCTTCACTCCTATCCCAACGCTGTCATTCGATGTCATCCAAAAATTGCTAGCACCGGCATTTGCCATTGCCATGTTGGGGGCAATAGAATCGCTCCTGTGTGCTGTCATAGCAGATAGTTTGGCCGGCACTAAACATTCATCCAACCAAGAATTGATCGGACATGGGATAGCGAACGTGGTGAGTCCAATGTTTGGAGGTATCGCAACCACTGGTTCCATTGCCCGTACCATCGCAAGTATCAAAATGGGAGGGAATTGCCCGATTGCAGGACTGGTGAGTGCGATTACTTTGTGTTTCATCCTGTGCCTATTGTCCCCATTGGCGAAATTTGTACCACTGTCTTCCCTGGCCGCCATATTGTTCGTCGTAGCATTTCGAATGATCAACCACAGGCACGTGTATAACTTGCTGGTATATGTTCCCAGAAGCGATGCGATCATTCTTATTCTTACGTTCGGGTTAACATTGTTTTGTGGCATAGTAATGGCGGTTAATGTCGGTGTTGTGTTGTCTGCATTGTTACTAATGAATAGGATGGCTGGCAGTAGCCATATTGACCGCATGAGTAAGAAAAAATATCTTGACTATGACTTTTCCCAATTGCCAACTGGAATAGCGATATATTCCATATCAGGCCCCATATTTTTCGGGATGATCGATAAATTTTCCGGTGCTTTTTCATCCGTGGGCAAAGATGACCGGATAATAATTTTACGCATGTTCGATGTTCCATTCATTGATGCTACGGGGCTAGAAAATCTATACCTGACCATTTCGTCCTTCAAAAAGCGAGGAATCCTCATCATGTTGAGCGAAACAAATAGGACAGTCATGGAAAAATTAAAACGTTCTTACATGAAAAAAAGTCCAATAATCAGGATGGCAGACAAATCTATCATTGAAATACTGGATGTCGCAAGTAAAATGCTGGGCCAGTGATATGCTTTCGATTTTCATTTTTGTTCTAGGTGCATGTATTGGCAGCTTTTTAAACGTTTGCATATATAGAATTCCCCACGGGGAATCTATTGTGTTTTCCCGTTCGCGGTGTAAATGTGGAGCTCAAATCCCCTGGTTCTTGAACATTCCCCTATTGTCATGGTTACTTTTAAGGGGTAGGGCCTACTGCTGTGGAGGTAGTATTCCTGCAAGGTATTTTATTGTTGAAATTTTAACCGCCATTTTATTTGTAATAGTGTTTGCCGTATCTGATTCGTTGTCGAAATCTATTATAGGCAGTGGATTTTGTTCTTTGCTTTTGGTCATCGCGTTTATTGACATGGATACCATGGAAATTTACGACATAATGTCGGTGGGAGGGATGTTCGCTGGCTTTGCCATTTCTTTGTTCTTTCCCGAATGGCACGATGAACAATCGGGCATATCTTCTCTGATTAAAAGTTTGGGCGGCGCATGTTTGGGGAGCGGATTAATATTTTGGATAGCGGTAATAGGAGAAATGACGTTCAAAAAAGAAGCCATTGGAGGTGGTGATGTAAAATTATTGGGGACCATAGGTGCATTCATTGGATGGAAAGGATGTTTATTTTCCATATTCGGCGGCTGCCTTATCTCCACCCTCATTTTTCTGCCATCACTGCTGATATGGAAGCTGGTAAAAATCAAAACTTTTACAATACCCCGAATAATTCCATTTGCTCCCATACTGGTAGTCGGAAGCATGACCTATGTCCTATGTGGTCAAAACCTATTGGAGATGTTGCTCTGACATTTTCCATCCCAACACCACGTTTTTATTCACCTCATAGGCCTTCCCTAACTTGGGCCATACTGAAGTGCCGTGGAGAAGAGTATGTGCCTTTTGCCGGGTTTCCACACCATCGCCTCCACCTCCAGGATTTGCTTGATACCGGGCCATTTGGTGAGGTGTTCTGGAGCTACCATTACGTGTAGTGTCCTGACCTCCATACGGCCGTACCCATTTGCTGCACGCAGTCACACTTCTGAAAGGTTTTTTTCGAGATCACTTTTTACCCCGGCTATTAGACTTGGTTCTTGCGTATAAACGGCTTTATATTCATCACTGGCGAGCATACGACAAATAAAAGCGTCAAGTTTTAGGTTACCCTCATCATCATTAATCACATTGCCAATAATTTCATAAACCAGACGATGCTTTTTGTCTATGCGTCGTGACCACTCATTCCCTTTCCGGTGTCGCAATCGCTCAGGATGTCCTAGCCCATAGGTGGGGTGTGCCAGGGTGTCAGCAATTAAAGTTTTTACTTTGGCAGCCATAAACCGATCATAACCCAAAAACCATTTGAATTCTTTTTTGAATCTTGATGAAAATTTACGCTGGAAGTTTGTTCCCATTCCTTATCCTTTCATCGGATTCCTTTTTCCATTGCTCAAAAAGAGCGACAACCTCTTCATCGCTATTACAAGTCGTAGTCAGCCCCGCTTCTGATTCCGCGTGTGCCTCTTCGACAAGTTTATCAATAACATCTTCGTTATAGGTATCGCCGGAGCCGTCCTGGTAGAAGTGAATTTTGGAAAGGTCATGGCCGCGGAGAGAATGTCTTAGCATGCCGATCAGGTACTTTGGGAGGGAGACATTTTCTTCCTTAGCCAAAGCCCGTGCCCGCTTCAAAAAGTTTGTAGGAGTATCATCTTCCTCCGATACGCCGAAAAGTGGAAATGCTGTCGATGAACTAGCCATAATGATACAATGGAACAAAAAAATAAGGACCATGTCAAGGAAGAAATAGCATGGGTTTGTTAGTGCAGCCGGTAGTGGTAAAATTCCTCATTCTGGGAACCTGTTTCAATCCCCCTGTTGGTCAGTGCTGCTGGTGGCAGTAAAATCCTTCGGTTCTGTTTCAATCCCCTGCCGTTAGTTTTCTTCCTAGCTTCCTCCCTTTTGTTCCCTAGTTTGTTCCCTAGTTTGTTCCCTAGTTTGTTCCCTAGTTTTCTTCCTTGTACGGGAAGTCATTTGCGATCTGTGAGCGGATACCTCTTCGTTGGAGCAGTAGGTCCGTGATGGTGCCCTCCCAGGAAGTTTTTTCATCGGCGGAAGAGTATTCGCCATTCGCTATTCTGTCCCGTATGACAGCGATGTGGCTGGTGATGGGGTCGGAGAGAGCGGCGTACCGTTCCTGGCGGCGGACCCGTTGCTTTGCGTTGAAACTATGAAGCGGTTCCTCTGGGACTTCCGAAAGTTTGTAATAGATGCCATCGTTTTGGGTGTTGTGGGATGGAACGATTTGTTCGTCCGTTTGCTCGATGGAGTCGAGGGTGATGCCCTTTATTGCTGCGTTGGCGATTAGGTCATTTTGTGACCCATTGAAGACAACGATGGAATTATTTTTTTTACCGATAAACATTAGAGAGCTCCTTTTGAGTAGATAAATCGAAAAACATTAATGGTGAGGTTGGAATTGAACATTCGGAAAGCATATCCAGTGCCTACGGGGAATAGGATGCGGAGGTTTATCATCGGAGAGTATGTGATTTGATTGGCCCCCTATACTTCCGAACCTGCTTCTCCATTAATTATTACCCTTCCAATGATATACGCATCGACGTTGAATATTGTGCACTAACATATACCCACCTATCCGCAGGAGCAGTGTAGGTATCCCCCGTTGCCCCGTAGGTAATGTCGACATACTGGTCACTTGGCACCCAGGAGTCGGAACCACCGCCGCCCCACACTGCGGATGCCACCCCCGTGGATGGATTGACGGTGATGGATGTGCCATCGAGGTTCATGGTAGCCGCCTTGCGGGTGACGTAGTCGTTGTAGTCCACCGCCTGTTCCCGGGGAGTGGTTCCAACAATCGTCACTGTAGGACCTGCTTTCTTTGTTTTCCCATTTCTCCTTCCGTGTTGAGGACCGAAAGGGGTGCCCTGTTTCCGTTATCTAACTGTCCTGCTTTCCCTGTTGTCCCAATAATTATGAAAATGATTGTAGTAGTTATTATGTATCTCTCGATTCTTTTCATTGAATGGACCTCCAATTTCATGTGGATCGTTGTGGGGTATTAAATATTGGTTCCCGATGACATTTCTGCGCATAGACCCATTGAGCCAATCATTTTCCGAACAAAAAACCATGTGTCTATTGGAGGCATGCGCATTTATGACCTCATCCTTTCCGACGTAATCTATGGTTCCACCACCCATACCAAGTGGGTTGAATGTCAGGGACCCGGCATTATTTTTGGCAGCCATCGCCTGAGCCAGCATCCCTCCCATCGAATGGCCAACGAAATATGGAACAATGACTTCGTTACGCCCGTTGGTCCCGGCTTCGTCTCGCACTCTTGCAACGGTCTCATTGACGACTTTATCTGCCTGTTCAAGAGCATCTGACGTTCCTCCGAGTATATTTCTCGCAGCATCTATCCCCTTTTTTACGCTTTTTTCAACGCCATAAAAATCGAAGATGAGTAGCCTGATCCTGGCCTCTGGTGCATAGCTATGTTGCTGCGGAATGACTCCCAATGCTACCGCTTCTTGCACGCTCATAGTTTTATCTTGGTCTTGAAGCTTATATTTGCCAGATAACGTATCATCTTCGAAATGCTCAAATCCCGATAAGCAATAATTCAGCGAATACGCAAGAGTTTCAACAAATTGACCGCGCGTGGTACTTGAGCCTGGAACAACTGGGCTTGTGAGATCGAGTTTTTCGATTGAAATGGGCTCTCGCTGCCTAAGCAATGCCACTTTGGATCCCTCTAGTGCATCTTTGAGAGACTTCATCGCCACAGACGAAAAATCCATCTTTTCATCGCCACTTTGTTCACTTCTCATTAGAAAATGCGCTCTCAAATCCGGCCCAATTACGCGATCATAGGTTTCAATTGACATATTCTTCAGCCATGTCCCAATGTCATCTGGAGAAATGGTAGCCGCCGTCATCAAAAAATTTAAGCGCTCTCCAGGGTTCATCGTAGCCATCACTTCTGGCGAGATTTTTTCGATGAGCTCTACGAAATGACCGAATGTTGTGTGTCTTTTCTGTGCTTCATTACTTTGCTTTGTCACGTAAGCCTCGTACTCTTTACAAGCTTCTGAGAGGTCACCGTATTTTTTCTTAACTTTCTCTAGGTCCTCGTTGGGTACGCCTGGCTTGCCTAATGCTTTCGCTATTGCGTTGGCAGCGGCTACGAAAAAGAAAGTAAGTGCTGCATTGACATGTGCACCAAATCCTGGTTTATTTATTTCCGGTAGCTTGAAGATCTCTTTAACCTGGTTGCATTGCATGAGAAAATCATTTTTGGCAGCAATTACCTCATGATCCGTTGAATTGATGGTCGCTTCTTCGAAACTCTCCTGAATTGAGCTAACGACTTCAAGGGAGGGGTCCACTGAAAATTCAGCAGGTGTATCGTCCACTTCGGAGGTCTCTATGGGCAAATTTGGAAGCAAGGGTCTCATACCACCAAGTTTAGACAAACGGCAACGTTTGTCAATTTCTTTGCAACTAATGACCTGCAGCACCCCGTCCCGATGCCGATAGCACGGATGAACTTGTCCTCCACGGCATAGAAGTTCGACAGGTTGAGGCATATTCGAAGAACTTCCGAGTGATGCCGGCAATGGAAAAGTGCGGGGTAATCGGTGAACCGGCAATGGCAGCCAATTCGGCCAGTGCTGCCCATGGATCACAAATCCAAACAGCCACGGAAGGTTCCACCGAAGATGCGACAACGAAAAGGTCGTTCTGGCGTAGTGGATTTCAAACCCTGGGAGATGTCATGGCCGATGAAGATCCGGTGGTTCTATCGGATGGGATCAGGGATTATGCCGATGCTTTCAACGCTGAATCGAGGCTACAGCCAGGAGAAAAAGCCATGGGAGAGGTCGTCGAAACCGTCACCCATAGAATGTAACAAGGGAGGTAAAGCCTGGGTCATTGAGCCGGTAACAGGGAAATTATTGATAAAAAGGGACACTTACTTAGCCAAGATTCATGAAAAAAGTTGCCTTTTGAATAAAAAATGACAGTGATTATTCTCACTTTCAATATGTGTAAAGACAGATTGTTGGGAACATATTCAGTATGGTGTTTGCATTAATTTTGGCTGTAATTGGGGCAATTTTTGTTGCATTTAATAATGGAGCAAATGATGTCGCAAATGCGTTTGCTTCAGCCGTAGGGTCCAAAGCTCTCAAAATTAAACATGCGCTTCTAATCGCTGCTATCTTAAACTTTTTCGGAGCAATTTTGCTGGGATCTAATGTTTCCAAAACACTAATCGATGGCGTTGTAGACATTGGCTGTTTCCACGATAAAAATGCCTATGTTGCAGGGATGTTGGCGTGCATGGTTGCTACGGGTAGTTTCGTTTTCATATCTACACGTACCGGATTGCCAGTGAGCTCGACCCATTCCATTGTCGGAGGGATGATAGGCATTGCCACCACTCTAGGAGGTATTGGAGCTGTCAAATGGAAATTGTTCGGACTGTTGACCCTGTCATGGATACTTACACCGTTTTTAGCAGCCGCATGTTCTCTGGTCACCATAAAATTGATAAAGCTGACAATTTATCGGGGAGAAAGCTCCAAAGTTATGCAACGGGCATGCAATTGGATCCCTGCCTATGCCGGTATAATTGTCATTGCGCTCATCATTGCCATAGTGCAGGGAAGTAGGGTTTGGAAAAATTGTATGCATCCGTACAAAACATTGGGTATGTTGTTGCTGATTTTCCCAGTACTATACGCAGTATTTAGAATCGTAACGCATAGGTTAACCGTAAAATTTAAAGACAGGGAATTTGGCGTTGAGCATGTATTTAGGCGTTTTCAGGCAGGTACTTCGTGCTTGATAGGGTTTGCCGTCGGATCGAATGATGTTGCAAATAGTGTCACTCCGGTCATTGGCATATATTTTGTTACAAAGCTTGGCATGCTCCCGGATTCATTTGCCGGCCATGCCATTCCCATTTGGATGCTTGCGATTGGTGGGCTTGGAATGTCGATGGGGGTTTTATCCCTTGGGCATAGGGTCATTGATACGATGGGGCGTAGCATCACATTGCTATCAAATTCCAAAGGTTTTAGCGTCGATTTTTCAACCGCTACGACGATCATCCTAGCATCCGTTTTCGGAATGCCGGTTAGCTCTACCCACGCTGCAACCGGTGCTGTCATCGGAGTTGGATTGGATAAGGGCCTCAAAGGACTGAACCTGCGGTTGCTTTTTACAATATTTGTCACATGGCTTGTAACCGTACCAATATCCGCCATTTTCACGATTTTAATATATTCTATCCTTAGGGCATTTATGTTACCGCTGTAAATCATGGGACGTTTTTGTGCAGAGGTTCTAACATTTGGCGTGTTCGATGGTCCGTTGTTGTATGCAATTCCACGGGGATTGGAAAACATTTTGACCGATGGTATGCTTGTTAGGGTACCATTTGGACGAACAAAAACACTGGGCATTACCCTCAATATCCGTCAAATGGACTTGAATAAATCATCGTTTCGGGTAAAAGAAATTCTGAACATTGAGTATGACTTCCCCTTGCTCGGTACGGATATGATAAAATTGGTATTTTGGATGCGCAAATACTATGTAGCATCATATAAATCCCTACTTGAAACCATCGTCCCCCTAGCCATAAGAAAAAATAGCGGATTCAAATTTGTGACAAAGCTTTCCCTCATAAAAACTTTATCCAAAGAAGATTGTGAAGTACTAAAGCGCCGTTCCCCAAAGCAATACGCACCATATGAATTTTTGCTAAAATCCAACGGTATGTTTGAAAAATCAGCACTGAAAAATTTTTCAACCTCTGCCATTAATTCTCTAATTGACAAAGGGATCATTGGGGAGACTTTTGAACGGGCCAATCGCATTGTCTATGCCAACCAAACATTTAGAGAAAACAGGAACAATAGGGAAAATGTGATTTTGACGACCGAACAGCAAGATGTTGTGACCGACATCGCTGGGAACCTAGCCAAAAGGGAATTTTGTACGCATTTGGTACATGGCGTTACGGGCTCTGGGAAGACGGAAGTTTATTTGCATGCCATAGAAAATGTCCTGAAATCTGGTGGTGATGCAATTTATTTGGTCCCGGAACTCACCCTAACACCACAAACGGTCTACCGCATCAGGTGTGGTATAAGTCTGCCTGCCGCTCAAGTTGTGGTTTGGCATAGTGGACTATCCGAAGGAGAACGTCGTGATGCCTGGTTGGCAATGGCCAATGGTGAAGCAAAAATTGTCATTGGAGCACGGTCGGCCATATTTGCTCCCCTAAAAAATACCAAGATAATCATCGTCGATGAAGAACATGAAACGACATATAAACAGGCCGAAACTCCCCGTTACCATGCTCGTGACGTTGCAGTCTACCGTGCCAAATTGTGCAACGCTGTCTGCATCCTAGGGTCCGCCACACCATCCATCGAGTCCCTATTCAATGCATCGTTGAAAAAGTATAGGCTGAATACGTTGAAAAATAGGGTCGATGGCAGCACATTACCTGGGATTGAAGTGGTCGATATGCGCCACGAATATTCCATGGGGAAAGCAAGTATTATTTCATCACGGTTGCGGGAATTGGTTGAAAATCGTTTGGAAAGACATGAACAGATCATTTTATTCCTTAACAAACGGGGATATTCGTCGGTGGTATTTTGTAAAAATTGTGACTACGTTGCCACTTGCCCACATTGTAGCACTTCCTTGACATACCATAGGCAGCAGAATGTATTGCGGTGCCACATATGCAGTTACGTCGAAAACTTGCCAGCCAAATGTCCTAAATGTGGAGGATATGACATTTTACAAAGCGGTGTGGGAACCCAAAAACTTATGGGCGTCATTTGTACACTGTTTCCCTTGGCTAAAGTTGAACGCCTCGATTCCGATACCACGACAACGAAGGATAGTTTTTACAAAATTTTGAACCGTTTTAGGGATGGGGAAATTGATATTTTGGTTGGTACACAAATGATATCCAAGGGATTGGATTTTCCGAATGTGTCGCTCGTGGGTATTATTAACATGGATAATGCCATGAATTTCCCCGATTTTCGAACAAATGAGAGAGTTTTTCAATCGATCATTCAAGTGTCAGGCCGGGCGGGTCGTGGAAATAAACCTGGAATCGTTATTATACAGACCAATTTCCCATCTTCGGATCTGATCAAATTAGCCGTCCAAAACAATGTGGAATCCTTCTTTAAGAATGAACTAATGTCCCGCAATGAATTTTTCTATCCGCCATTTTCCCATATTGTTCGGCTAATTTTTTCCGGAAAAAATGAAGTAAAGACAGAATTTTTAGCAAAAAAAATTTGCGAAGATTTGCGAAAACGATCCCATGGTCTATTTGAACTTCGAGGGCCGGCCCCAGCCGTAATATACAAAATGAAGGACCGCTTCCGTTTTTCTTCCATGTGTTTTTCAAAAAACGTAGCCACGGTTTTGGAAAAAGCCCATGAAAGCATGGAAGTTTTCAAAGGTGCAAAGGATGCTAATTGGACCATCGACGTGGATCCCGTCGATATGATGTAGAAAGTACATAAAATTTAATGTTTATAGGTATCATGGAGGCGTAGCAGGCCGACGACTTCAGATTTGCCGGTAGTGGCGTCACTTACCATTACGGGAAGAATGGATATTTGTGACGGACCATCCTCCATGATCTGCAATGCTTCACCGACATAGCTGCCAGCGGCTATACATTTGGGAGATGGTGTCATTATGTCTTTTGCCGTAGTCCTTTGGAAAGATTCATCTTCCTTAAGAGAACGGCGAATGTCGCCTTCCGTTACCAGACCCGATAAAATATCACCTCGATCTATTACTAGAGCTGCTCCCAATGGAAACTCCGTCATGGCAATTACAATTTCCCGCAGGGTGCTATTGGATTTTATAACGGCACAGGACGATAGGGGAGACATCACATCTTTTACTTTCAAGAGGAGGTTCCTGCCAAGTTGCCCTGCGGGATGAAAAGTTGCAAAATCTTGCTTGGAAAAGGATCGGCGGGACATTAATTCGGCTGCAATGGCATCTCCAATGGCTAGACTGACGATGGCACTGGTCGTAGGAACCATTTGCAGAGGATCCGCTTCCCTGGCAAAAGAAATGTCAATCACAACATCGGATGATTTGGCAATGGGAGAGCTAGTATTTCCTACGATGGAAATAATCTTGGATTCAAATTTTTTCAAAACTGGGATCAGGCAGAGTATTTCATCCGTGGTACCACTTTTTGATAGTAGAAGTGTAGGATCACCGGGAGAATAAACACCCAAATCCCCATGGGCACCTTCAGCGGGATGTAGGAATACGGAGGGTTGTCCGATGCTGGTAAAGGTGGCAGCTATCTTTTTGGCGATGTGTCCCGATTTCCCCATTCCGCAAATAATGGTTTTCCCCCTATGATTTAGTAAAATTTTAACTGCCTTACCAAAATTTTCATCCAAAATTTTAGAAGCATGTCCTATGGCATGACTTTCCGCCATTAACAAATCTTTTGCTGCTGGAAACACTTCAAAACCCCATAAAAAATAATACCCCTAAGGCGAGACAATTGTGATTGAATATACTTAAAAGATTTACGCGAATCTCAAAATAAAAGAGGCAGAACATGAACGATCTTTGCAAGAAAAAAAAGATAGAACAGAAGGAAAGGAGAGGATGGAAGAGCGGATTGTGGGTAAGTAAAATTTTGACCGTACAAATATGGTTCACGCCAAGTAGATGCAGGGATTTCAAGACATTTTATCGGGGAGCAAACGGAGAGTTTTTACGACCATTTTTCCCAAAAATGCCAAAATATTCCTCATTTATGAAACAGATAAAACGACGGGGGAAGGCGTTCCATTTTATTGGCAAGATGGGGCGAAGCAAGGGTACTTTTTTCCTCGAACCCATGGGCATCCGTATTTTTTGCGATTTCTGTGGTAGAGGCTTCTCCCAACATAGTAAAAATCAGCTCCAAATCGGTCATATGATCCCTCAAATTTTCCCGCCGTAAGCCTTTCAATGCTTTATGCTCGGACGGTTGTTACTCCAAAGGCAGCCTTTGAAATCTCGGATGTTAGAATGGCGTATTCTTTTTCCCCTTTGACTCCAGTTTTATTCCATTGGTCGGTCAAATCTTCCCGAATGGCGATACCCCGTGTGCGCTTTTCGATCCAGCTATCGGGATAGCCTTTGGCTTTATATAAAGCCCTCATGCGTTTTTGTGCGAGTTCCGGGTCTTCTATTTCCTGAATTCTTTCATAACCAACTTTGGCAAGCCATCTTTTACACGATTCTGCTTTGGAGGATGGGATTGATTGAATGATACGAAAAAGTCCTTCCGTGTTAGCGCACTGGACTTTTCTTTTTTTTCCCATCTTTAGCAACTAAGTCAAGGGGGACAAATTGTCCCCCAGTTGGAATTAAGCACCAAATCACGCTTGCGCATTTTTTTGATATAATCCTTGGCATTAATGCTCCCCGTTAATGCAGCAACAATATCTTCAACACTAAACCACCATTCGTCATTATGAATAGTTCGTCGAATGTTTTTCCCTCTAAAAACTATCAAGCTACCAACCATTTTCATATAACAAGGTAAGTTGATAAAAAATACAAGAAATTTTATGGGGGTATCCTTTTATCCGTTTTTCCAAGCGGCTTTCGTTAAAGGGGGTGGGCAAATTGACCCCTTCGAAATTAAGGGTTCAAGGGCTAAGTTTTTCCCACTAACTGCCGAAGATTTTTCCCGTTGTTGCCGATATTTTAAGCCCATTCCTCCCTCCGTGCCCATCACTCCATGGAAGATTTTCCTTGACATGGAAAGTTTTAGAATTACCATATCCCACTGCTTCCATAGGAAATTCATATGAGCCACAAAAAGAGGTTGACAAGAGCAAAACCATCGCCCATGGTAAGGAGCATGAAGGCAGGAGTAGCTTACCAAAACCGTAACAGTAGCGTGGTAACCCTGGAGGGGGTAAAATTTCGCATCATTCCGGAGAAGGAATACGAAGGGATGGTCGCAACCATGGAAATTATGAAAGATCACAAGCTATATAATAAGATCATAAAAGGAATAGAAGAATCGGTAGAAGGTTGTGAATCTTTGGAGAATGTTCTAAAGGAAATCAAAGACGAAAAAAAGGTTGCTTCTAATGGGTAGTTTCCGCGTCGTATTTACTAAAGATGCTGCGAAAGATATGAAAGTGGCATCAAAGAGTTGTTATTACCCCAAGCTTTTGGAGTTATTAGAGTTATTACAAAATGACCCCTACAAAAGTCCGCCTCCATTCAAATATCTCGAAAGAAAACTAAAGGGGTGTATTTCTAGGCGTATCAGCATGCAGCATCGATTAGTTTATAAAATGTATGGTAATGTGGTGAAGGTAATATCCTGTTGGACGCACTACCATGATTAACCCCGGTAAATTTCGTATAAAACCAGTAAACCTGGGAAGCTAGATAAAAGCATGGGCGATATCATCGGGGAGATGGAAAGGTTTTTTCTGTTCCCGCGGAGAATACTTTTTCTGCAACATTTGCCAGTAGTTCCGGGATTCTCCGAGGTGGTCGGCGAGGGCGGTGATAGCATCGGAAACTGTCCGGCAGATGACGTATTTTCCACAGCCGTACTGGGAAACCAGGGATTGGTAGGTGCATTGGTCAGGGGACTGGTGACCGGTGTCCGACTTGAATTCCATCCGCAAGTATCCGTACCGACCATCCCCGGAAGGTAAGTCAACGTTGACATCGGAAATCCCTCGTGTCATCCCCATCCTGAAGCAGTGCAAGCGACGGTGTTCCGTCAATGGGCCGTCGTTGGGAACCGAGTAGACCAATCCCATGCGGGGGTCGAAAGTAGCTAACCGGCGGATGATTGTGAAGAACCTTCGCTGCGTATGAGCTTCGGAATGGCGACGGATCCCCATGGCGTTTACCACATATTAACCCCAAATGCAGAATCATTGGATGCCTTGGTTAGAGAATTTTCAATTAGGTGAGCGAGCTGCCGTTGCCGATCCAGCTTGGCATCCCCGATGATACCTTCCATGG
>JAISYR010000027.1 GCA_031269795.1 Puniceicoccales bacterium | reverse complement strand
CCTTAGCCTTTTAACCTTTTGCTTGTTTTATTATCCCTCCAATTTACCAATTTCTGTGAAATCAAACTTGGAAATGGGATTTTGGTTAACATTTTTGAGGGAATATTGAGGGATTGACTTTTCTTGGTACCTCGTTTTGTGCTTCCCTTATTCCCCGTAAAGCCCGGATTCAAGCTGTTTCTACAACTGGCGCCCCCACCCAGACTCGAACTGAGATTAACGGTTTAGGAAACCGCGGTTCTATCCTTTGAACTATGAGGACGAAATATTTGAAGATACAATCTACGGAGTTACCATCGCGATATTGGTGAATTTGTAAAGCCTCAAGTGTAATATTCACTCATAGCTTCCAAAAATTTTTCTTCATCATTCCCTGCTATCCTTTTTACCAAAGTATACCACTCCCCCGCTTCATTTTTTCCTTTAGGCCTTTCTTGTTACTGCTTGTTTTGTCCTAGCTTTTCCCAATTCGAAATGGTAACTGTCTTCGTCCGGATGGAAGCTCCTTCTACCAAAGATTCAACGAACATTATGACTATGTTCCTGGGACAGCAACTTTGAATGCCACCGAATGACACAAACTGTACCTCTTTTTATCAAATTTTTTAGTTCTTTCATCGCATGGGTTGTATCCGTATACACCACCTAAAGGCCATTTAGTTTTCCATCAAAAATTTAAGAGGGATGGAGTGAAAGCGGGAGCAGAGGCAAATAAAATCGGCGAAGGAGGGGCTGAGTCTGTGGGTGGGAAGAAAGACTATAAACGGTACCAGTCAGGACAGCATTCCGGCCATTCATTTGCTCTCCCTTTTCCCGACGGAAAATAGGGGCGTGATCAATCAAATGACCATGGATAGCCGAAAGGAAAACCGAAAGCGAGCTTGTATTCGGGAAGGAATTATTTATAAATGAAAATTGTGATAGTTTTTCTCACAGGTACGCTCGTGGGATCCGAAGCTACATCGGCGACGGTAGAAATCGGAGGAATTGGATATTTCATAAATATCCCCCTGACCGTTAGCTGCCAGCTGCCGGCCCTCGGCGAATGCGTGAAGTTACAAATCTACCCAGTTTACCGGGAGGATAGGCAGGAATTGTACGGATTCCTAAGGACCGAAGAACGGGATTTTTTCAAGCTAATCGTCGAAAAAGTCTCGGGAATCGGTCCGCGAACAGCCCTGAATATTATGAGTAAATTGTCTCTGACGGTACTCAAGGACGCCATTTCAACGCGGAATGCTGATATTTTAGCCAAATGCCACGGCATCGGCAAGAAATCTGCAGAGAGAATAATCATGGAGTTGTCCGACAAGGATATTTCCGCTATCGCAGCAAAATCTATCATACCGACGAACAAAAAATCTTCTTCCCAGTCGAGCAACATTGGTGATGCCATGGCCGCCCTCCTGTCGTTGGGATATAAAACGACCGATGCGGAACGGGCTATCCGACAGTCAATCGAACGGCTCGGAAACAATGCTTCGACGGAAGCAATAATTCGGTCTGCCCTAAACACGTAATTGCCAATGGAACGAAATTTCATCGGCTTTCCCCCAAATACAATTCGTGAAACCAGTACAAAAGTAAAAATCTTGCTAAACCGGGACGATTTTTTGGCCATCGACAAACCGCCCAATGTTCCCTCCGAAAAAATTATTGAACACCTCCCGAAACAATGGACAGAATATCCAAAAGCAATCTTTACCCTCGACGGGGAAATTTCGGGAATATTTTTGGTCGCGAAGACGAAACAATCGACGGCTGAGCTGCGAAATTGCTATGGTTCCCAACTTCTTACGTTTACATTCGACCTGCTAACACTTCCCTCGGCCCTGGACAAAATAATTACCTGTGATCTCCCCGTCGCAAAACATTCTTTCCGCCATACCATGGTCGTTTCCCACAAAACCGGCAAAAAATCACGTACGGATTTTCGGTTCGTCGAAAATGTCGGTCCCTACGAACATTGGCAAGCCACCACATGTTTCCTGAGGCCACACCAAATCCGCCTCCATGCCCACGAGTGCGGCCTAGGAATAATCGGGGAAAATTTGTACGCTTCCCACGGCATAAATATCACGAAGAAATTCTTAAAAACACCGAACCTCGAAAACCATTGGAGTACACAATATCTACCGATCCATCTGTCATGCCTTGGGATCAATTCTTCCCAGAAAATCGAATCCCCATTGCCGAAAAAATTTCAATCGCTCATGAAGCTGTTGCAAAAATAATCCCTCGGAACATTTTTTATTTGGCAAATGTTTCCCATTCCCTAGCTTACTGCCCAATAAATGAACTCCAATGAGGTTAGACAGTCGTTCCTAGATTTTTTTTCCCGCCATGGGCATAAAATAGTAAAGTCGGCATCCCTTTTGCCCGACACACCGAACCTACTGTTTACGAATGCTGGCATGAACCAGTTTGTTCCGTTTTTCCTCGGACAAACCCAACCGACCTGCCCACAGGTGGCTGATACACAGAAGTGTATCCGGGCAGGAGGGAAACACAATGACCTCGACGACGTCGGATTCGATACTTACCACCACACGTTCTTTGAAATGCTTGGCAATTGGTCATTCGGGGATTATTTTAAAAGAGAAGCCATCGAAATGGCCTGGGAACTGCTGACAAAGGTCTGGAATTTTCCTAAAAATAGACTCTATGCCACTATCTATTCCCCAAAACCCAACGAACCCTCTTCCTTTGACCAAGAATCATATGCCGTCTGGGAAGAAATTTTCTTGAAGGAAAACATGGATCCCAAAGTTCATATCGTCGAAGGTTCCAAGGCCGATAATTTTTGGATGATGGGAGACACGGGTCCCTGTGGACCATGCTCCGAAATACACATGGACCTGACCCCGAAAGGCGATAGCAACGGTGGACTAGTCAACGCTGGTAGTCCCTGGTGCATAGAGCTATGGAACCTTGTCTTTATTCAATTTAATGCCACGGTCAACGGAACCTTTGAAAATTTAAAGGACAAACATGTCGACACGGGGATCGGGTTTGAACGCGTCGTGGGAATTTTGGCAAAAACTAAAAACTTTTCCGATTTTTCCCAATTGCCATCCAACTACGATAGCGACCTGTTTGCGGACATTTTCACTGCGACTGAAAAAATGTGCGGCCAAAAATACCATGGAACTATTTCCACTTCCCGAACAAACATGTCATCGGATGAACGCGTTGACTTTTGGTTCCGGGCGATTGCTGACCATGTTAGAACCCTGACATTTGCCATAGGCGATGGAATATTCCCATCCAATGAAGGTCGTGGCTACGTTCTACGCAGGATTCTGCGGAGAGCTGTAATGTTTGGAAAGTTACTAAAACTACCCCATGGATTTTTTTCAAAACTGTCATCGGTAGTCATCGACAAAATGGGGGCAATTTTCGGTGAACTAGTCGAACAAAAGTCAACCATCGAAACGGTACTGAAAAATGAAGAACAATCATTTTCAAAAACCATCGACCGGGGGATTACAATTTTCCATGAAATCTGCGAAAAGTCTGGAAACGTTATCGCAGGAAATTATGCGTTTTTGCTGTACGACACCTATGGATTTCCCCTGGATTTGACACAGTTAATGGCGGCGGAACGAGGAATCTCCGTCGACATTGATGGTTTCAAATGTGCCATGGAAAAACAGCGTATGCTTGCCCGTTCAGCCCAGAAAAAATCTGTCATCGAAGTGGCAAATAATGCCGTGCCACAGACGGAATTCGTCGGCTATGACATTGGTAGCATTGAAAATATTCAGGCAGTCACATTGGATGTCATTGGTAGGGCAGGAAAAACATTTCTAATTTTCGACAAGACTCCATTCTATGCGGAATGCGGAGGACAAGTTGGGGACCGGGGAACCGTCCAAATTGGACCGCATATTTTTCATGTGGTCGATGTGCAGAAGGATAAGAACGGATGCTACCTCCATGAAATACGGGAACAAATTGACTCCCTATCTCCGCACCAAGGGGCAATTTTGTCAGTTGATAAATCATTTCGCCGCAATGTTTCTAGGAATCATTCCGTCACCCACATTCTCCATTTTGCCCTGCGACAGGTTCTTGGAAATCACATCAAGCAGGCGGGATCCCATGTCGATGACCGACGCCTTCGTTTTGATTTCAATGTCCTTGCTGTTCCGACGGAACAAGAATTGGAAAAGGTTGAAAAGCTCGTGGAAGAAAAAATCCTCGACTGCGAAAATTCCAAAATTTTTGAAACTCACAAAGATCACATTCCTCCGGGCTGCATTGCCAATTTTGGAGAAAAATATGGTGAAATTGTTCGCGTGGTCGAATTTGGAGACTTTTCCCAAGAGCTATGTGGTGGATGCCATGTCAACAATACCTCCGAAGTTGCATGTTTCAAAATTATTTCTACCTCTGCGATTGCTGCTGGCATTCGGCGCATAGAAGCAGTTACGGGACAAGCAGCCCTTGATCTTTTTAGAACGCATGGTGCCATTGTCGGGCAGCAGTGTAAGCTCTTCACATGCCAACCTTCGGAACTCTTGGATAAAGTAGATTCTTTTGTGAATCGCTGCAAGGAACTGGAAAAATCTGCGAAAGTGGCCCGGCAAATGTTTCTGCAAAACATGGCCTTGGAAGTGGTACGGGCGAGCTCTCCGTCGGAAGGAAAAATGATTCACATCGAAAAAGAGGTCGACGACCTACAGCCCGATGAATTGCGAACATTGGCATTGGATATTTTGCATAGGATTGAAGAGGGCGTAGTAACTTTGACTTCGTGTACACAGGGCAAGTGTTCCGTTGTTGCCTGTTGCTCCGAAGCTGCAATCGTGGCCGGCTTTAATGCTAATGACATTGTTAAAAAACTCACACTCAAATACAAAGGATCCGGAGGTGGGCGGGCAGCGTTTGCCATGGGTGGCTACAATAAACCGCAGGAAAATCCTTGATGCGCTTACATCGATGGCATGTTTTTAAATTTATTCCTGTCTAAATCAGGTTTTAGGAGGCAAGAACAGGGATGTTTTCTAAAATTTTTACCGCAATGGTGTCCGCAATGAGACGGCCCGCATCCGTCAATCGGATGATATGGTTTGTCACTTGCAAAAAGCCTCCGGTTGCCAACTGGGAAAATAAATCATCCAGCCGTGAAAAATCAACGGTGGGATACCTATTTCGTAGGTTTAAAATGTCAATCCCCCTATTCATTCGCAGGCCAAAGATTATGGAATCCTCCGCAAGAACTTGTTCGCTGAGAACCTCTTCATATACATAGGCCAGATGTCCCCGTTCGAGAGATTGTAGCCATCTGGCAATGGACGGCGGGTTGGCAAATCTTCGGTTTTTACATTGGGAACAGGCAGCTGGACCAACCCCGATCCAATCTTGCATTTCCCACGTGTTTGAGTTGTGAACGCTTTCAAAGGTGGGCAAACAAAAATTGGAAATTTCATAGTGTTCATAGCCATTCTTTCTGAGAAAGTCCCAGGTTTGCAAATAAAAGTCCGCTTCCTCATCGTTTGATTTTTTGTCAAGAAATTTTGCAAGTAATTTATCTCCAAGGGGAGTGTCATTTTCAAACGTTAGGTTATAGGTTGAGATGTGCTGCGGCTTTAAATCGACCGCCTGCTGTAAGTCTTGCATCCATTCATCGAGTGTTTGTCCTGGAATTCCAAAAATTAAGTCGATTCCGACATTGCCAATCTTACAGGATGAAATTATTTCCCAGGCTTCTAAAACCTGTCGATGGGTCTGCCTCCTTCCAAGAATTTGTATGATTTTTGGATTAAAACTTTGTACTCCCATGGTTATGCGGTTACAGTGGTAATTTGCCAAAATGTCCAATTTATCTCTTTTTATCGTAGCCGGAGAAAATTCTACCGAAAATTCAACGGGATGTACTTTATGGTTATTTTTCGTCAAAATTTTGCACAACCATTCGAGGTTCTTGGGGGTCAATAGGCCAGGTGTCCCTCCTCCAACGTAAATGGTGTCAAAAGGTTGTCTAATTCCCAACAGAGAAAATTCCTTTTCTATGCCAAACAAATATTGCTCAATCAGTTGACGGATCGGTGGTTCCTGATAAAAGGCACAATAGGAGCACCTGTGAGCGCAAAATGGCACATGGCAATATAGCCCCAGTTTATTTGTCGTAATTGATGTTTTTTCTAGGCAATACATCCCGATTGCTAGGATAAATATTGCTTACACTTGACTTTGCCAAGTAGAATGTTTTAAAAACCCGCATTTAGCGGCAACGTTAAATAAAAGTTTTGATTGCCTGATGGTGTAATGGTAGCACAACTGGTTTTGGTCCAGTTTGTCTAGGTTCGAACCCTGGTCAGGCAGCCAGCCGTAAAAGTCCCACAAATTCAGGCCTAGCGGGGGATAATGGAAGCACAAAACAGAGTATCAAGAAAAGTCCATGGACAAAATATGGACAAAAATCCCATCTCAAAAAATAAATAAGTTGGGAAGTAGGAAAAGTAGATGTATGTGATGGGTATATAGCCTTTGTAAAAATGTTTAAATACTGATAAAAAAGTTTGAAATTTTACAAGATCTTCACAAACTAGCGCCTACTTATGGTTACGAGTAGTGTATTAATGCGCAGCAAACAAATAAAGATTATAACGAAAATCTGTTAAATGTCAAGGAAGCGGCAAGGTTTCTTGGAATAAAAACAAGTATTCTGTCGTTTTGGTTAAGTACAAATAAATACCCCCGGCTAAAATCTGTAAAAATAGGAAGATACAGAAGATTCCTAAAACAAGACCTCGTCGAATTCATAGAATCCCTATCGCATACTAACGCAGAGTGGATAGGAGGGAGAGTATGAACGAAAATATCTCCCAATCATCATTGACAACCCCTCATACCTACCTCACCCGGGAAGAAGCGGCGAAATATCTACGCGTATCGCCGGCTATGTTGAGGGATAACCACAAACACATTCCTTCTCATAAACTTGGCGGGAAAGTGCTTTATACCAAGGAAGACCTCGATGGGCTAGTTCGTCCCCAGACCAAAGGTGGAAGTTTTGATGAAAAATTCTCCCAGCCGAAATCGGGATGGGACCAGAAAGGCATCTGCACCTACCTCACCCGGAAGGAAGCATCGATTGTTTCTTGGTGAAGACCCGATGAAGTTTATAAAAATCCGGAAGGAAATTACCGCCACCGTCAAGCTCTGCAAAGCTCAAAAACTCAATGTTTCAGGAGGTGAATCATGAACCCGAACCCACAAACCTCAAAAAGGCTGACCGCAACCCCATTCACAGGTTTCTTTTTCATAAATTTAACGGAGAATCAAATGGTCCCGCGATAGGGGTGGTCCTTTTTCCCCATAATTTTTAACTTGCCTAAGGGCGGTAGCAATCGGACAACAGACCAGTCCACCGCCAATGCATCCCCCCTGGCATGACATTACTTCCAATACGGTCCCCTTTTCACATTCCTCAACTTTGGCAAAACGTTTCAAATCCTTCACAACTTCGCGATCCAGTCCATTAATAGGTGTAAACATTACTTCTTTCCCGTTAGGGTCTAGAACACTTTGCACCGCCCGGGAAACACCACCGCTTACGGCAAACTCCCTTGCTTCCCGTGCCGTTTGGTATGGAAATGCTTCTCCTTCACATTCGCTGGGGATAATTGAAAATGCTTCAAATAATGCTTCAACCTCTTCACAGCTAAGAACAAAATCAATCTTTTCATTTGCAAATACTTCCTCATATTTGGCCACACACGGACTAATGAAAACCAAAACACCGTTTCCATGCTCCTTCCGCACACGCTCCGCCGTATAAAATAGTGGTGTGCCGGAGGATGAAACGAACGGTTTTAAATCTGGAATATGTTTCTTCACGAGATTGTTGTAGGCGGCACAACAGGATGTTGTCATAAATTTTTCACCTCTGGATAGGCGTTCTTCCAGATCTTTTGCCTCATGCAACGACGTGGATTCTGCTCCAATGGCAACTTCGTAGACAAGGGAAAATCCAATTTTTTTCATGGCACCATGCAGCTGTTCTGCGGAACATTTGAACTGTCCAAATAATGCGGGAGCCATCAAAGCTATCACTTTTCTCTCGGATTTCATGGCCCTAAGCACATCGATAACTTGACTTCTGACCTGAATGGCTTCGAATGGGCAAGCAGCCATACATTTTCCACAGCTGATACATTTGGTGAAATCAATCACTGCACGCCCAGTTTCGTCCTTCGCAATGGCATCAATCGGGCAAACATTTTCGCAGGGGACAATGGTTTTAACAATGGCACCGTAGGGGCAAGCACGCAGGCACGCACTACATTTTTTACAACTTTTTGCATCAATGGCCGACCGCTTCCCATCATTGCTAATTGCATGGAATCGACAGGCGGCTACGCATGGTTTTTTTGTACAGTTTTGACATAAATCGGTAACGTGTATGTGGCTGGTTTTGCACCCATTGCATGCACAGTGGAGCACGGTTAGGGGTGGCGAAGAAGGTTTTTCACGTTTCAAAGCTCGCTGAGCGCATTGGTCCAGCGATTCTTTGCCATCATCCCCTTCCAATGCTAGGCCCAAAATACTCATGGCCAGAGCTCGACAGACCGCGACTTCTTTCGAATCTTGCTCGTGTTCATGGGAAATTTGTCCAATGTTTTCTGAAAAATTTTGACCATTGAACATCCGGATAAGCCGGACCAATATTTCTTTTTTGCGCAGAACCATTTTTCTGCATTCTGTACTTCTTTCCAAGAAAATCGACTATTAAATGACTTTTTAAGCCATTATCGTAACCTATCCCACCCTGACTGACCTATGGCTCGAGATTTACGCCAATTGATTGTCAGCCAAGAAATACCTTTCTTATCTTCTTCATGGCAGTGGCTTCAAATTTGACAAAAACTATTCTGGACATCACCAATGTGATGGCAAAAAATGTCAGAAAGAAAATGTGGCTTTCGAAGGGAATTACCCTGCCCATATGCGAATAAATGAGGGCTATTCCCAATTGAATTGGGAAATGGATAAGGTAGCACGAATATGTCAAATTTCCAAGCATTTCAACGAATTTTTCAAAATTTGATGGAATTTTTACATACTCCACAAACACGTATATGGCAACGGCACCACACAACATTAGGCGAAAAGCTCGGTCCGCATGTAATATTTTAAGACAACACACCATTTCAGCCATTAGGATAAGGACATTCTTCAGCATAGCCTTCCGCCGCTGTTTGGGAATATTTTGCATAAATTCTTGCACATAGTTTACCAACCCACCGGCATAGAAAAATAGCGTGCACCAGAAAACATTTTTACACCCAGAAATTAACAATAGGAGCAGCGCCGACCCAAATATTGGCAAAACTTGCCATATGCGTTGTCCCAAATAACGGGTACAGAAAAAGAAAATAAAATACACCATAATTTCTAGGGAAACTGACCATATGGGTGCGTTAAAACTATGGATTGCATTGATTGGCCAAAAGTTAGCCATGAAAATTTGTAAAATAAAAGATTTTACCCCATTATCGGAGTATATGAAAAACTTCCCATTTTTAGCCAAAAAAAGATACTGCATGACAAGGACTAATAGTAATGTTATAGCATGTAACGGGTATAGCCTGGAAATTCTTAATATGCAAAATTTTCTAAACCCAACGCTGCGGTCAGCAATTGCATTTTTGTACTTCCAAAAGAATATGTACCCGCTGATCATCCAGAAAATTTGTACAGCATAGTGTCCCTTTGTGTAAAAAAATCTAAGAAAGGCGTAGAATGGTTGATCCTGTCTGACGGCCAGGTCATTTCCGAATGCAAAATGCCAATAATGCCACACAAGAATGGAACATGCACACAAAAATCGTAGTACTTCTATGCCAAGAATTTTTTCGTTTCGTCGCGTAGATTGTATGGAAATATTCATGACCAAAACGTGATACGTTTTCACAAAAAACTGCAACATTTTTATGATACTTTTATATACCCAATACCCCGTTAAAAATCAGCAATTAGGGCTGCTAGCATGTGCCACCGAACCGTATCTTTGTCCGAAGGCAGTCGTCGAGTCTTCCCACTTTTCCAACCTTTCCCTTGAACTGTCCATTTTTTCCATTGCCACTTGCTTACTCTTTTGTTCTTCTATGGTAAAAAATTAAATGGCCATGGTAAGCATGGAAGGCGTTATTTTTCCTGTTGACATTGCACTAGCATTGCCTTTATAAAAGTTCACGTATTGCCCGGTAGCTCAGTGGTAGAGCAGGTGACTGTTAATCACTTGGTCGCAGGTTCGAACCCTGCCCGGGCAGCCAGGATGTAAGATCCATAAATTCAGGCCTTGCGGGGGATAGGTGGATGTGAAAGTAAGATGGCGGGAAAACTTTATGTATAAAAAATGTATAAAAATCCCATCTCAAAAAATAAATAAAATGTGGGATGGAGAAGTTAAACGTATGTGGT
>JAISYR010000024.1 GCA_031269795.1 Puniceicoccales bacterium | reverse complement strand
TGAAAAGGAATCTGTACTAAATGCTTGATTAGAAGATTCATCCTCATAACCCAAACGGTACCTCAGCGCATTTACCATTTCCGAGGAGGAAGTTCTATCCCCCACCTGTTCTAATATTGCATTGAACCCGCTGTTGTTATGTCCATCTCCAGATGTATGGCGCATGCGCCTATTGCTAGCCTCCAAAAGAGCACTCACCCTAACATCGCCGAAAAGCTTTGAAACTTCATCGATTTGTTGCTGCCGGACAGCTTGTTGTTGCTCACATCGATTAGCTAACGCAAATATATCCATAATTTAAAACCTCCTTCAATAAAATAATATAATAAAGTGGGGGCAAAACTTTAATTCGTTTTTCCGTTGTCAAGGAAAAAAGCAAAAAATTAATAGGTAACATTTGGTTATATGCCCTACTAAAATTTTTCCAATGGACGATTTTACTTGAAAAATAAAGGCTAAAAGAGATGTTTCAATGCATGGAGGTGCCATTCTTAGATTTAAAAATTCAAAATTCGAAAATTAAATTTGAGGCAATGGGAAAATTTTCCAAAATTTTCGACTCGGGTATATTTATATTAGGGGAGGAAGTAACAACTTTTGAAAAAAATGTAGCAGAATATTTGGGAACAAAACATGCCATTGGAATATCATCGGGGACAGATGCCATCTTGGTTGCATTGATGGCACTCGGCATTCGAGAGTCCGACGAAGTGATTTGCCCATCCTTTACTTTCTTCGCCACCGCCAGTGCGGTGGTACGACTTGGGGGCATACCAGTATTTGTAGATGTCGATCTCGCTGACTTCAACATCCTATGGGAAAAAATTTGTGAAAAAATTTCCGCTAAGACGAAAGCTATCCTAGTTGTTCATCTGTTCGGACAAACGGCAGCCATGGATGAGATTATGAAAATTGGCCGTAGGTTTAATACCCCAGTGATTGAAGACTGTGCACAATCCTTCGGTGCCAAACGGCATGGGCAACAAAGTGGTACTTTTGGAAACATTGGATGTTTTAGTTTTTTCCCAACAAAAAATCTTGGAGGGTTCGGAGACTCCGGCCTTGTTTGTACCAATGATGACGACATTGCCGAAAAGATAAAAATCCTGCGTGTCCATGGGATGAAACCACGATATTTTCACAGATATATCGGAGGAAATTTCAGGATTGATGAACTACAGGCAGGTTTACTAAACGTAAAATTGCCCCACGTTGAGACCTACATAACAAATCGTAGAAAAAACGCTGCCATCTATTTGGAGGCACTAAATAGGCTAAAATCCATCGTTTTACCCAAAGAGATCGAAGGGAATTTCCATGGCTGGAATCAGTTTACAATCAGGGTTTTGGACGGGAAGCGCGATAAAGTCTGCCAAGCTTTACGAGCAAACAACATAGGCTATAATATCTACTATCCTTTACCATTGGACGCCCAGGAATGTTTAAAGCCGTTCGTTGATCCACAAAAACCAACCCCCAATGCTATGCTAGCGTCGAAAGAAGTTTTGAGTTTACCAATTTATCCGGAGCTAACCTCCGATCAAATTCTTCACGTAGTGACGACGTTAAAACAAATTTTGCATTAGAGGCAGCTCTAATAAAAAATTGTGGTAGGGCTAGCAGCCAATTTAAAAAAAGTAGGAGACACAAACCTTCTAAGGCCTAAATGGAGCCCAATACTGTGCATTGCGAACTTCAACATCAGGGGTATAAACCTCAATCTTTGATATGCCATCCCTTTGGAAGTAGGACCCATTCCACAAGGTTCCAAATTCATAGGTTGGAGGAGTACCATCCACTTTTCTAACCGCCAGGCGGGGAATATCCGATGACGCACTACAACCATACCAATTGCGGTCGCCAATTGGGTAGGCCTTTCCAGGTTCCATATTATCCAGATCGAGGGCCAATAGGGCAGGGATGTAAATGTTTTCTGCATGGCTTCCTGTCGATATACGCATATAGTCGTGCCCATATGGGGCTTGGTGTAGGTAACCGGAATATTGAACTCTGGCATGCACTTCTAAAACTGCCATTCCGGCTAGAAAATTTGAACTTGAACCATCTATTGGAATGTCATCTAAAGGTTGTGTATTCTTGTATCCGGCGTATACCAGCATGGTGCCATATGTACCATTCGAATCTATTTTTCTATTTCCGAAGTTAGACGCTTGGAAGAAGTGGACAAACAGTATGTCGGTCATGTTGTGTATCGGCATTTCAAATTTATACTTTTCTGCTCCATCTGTCGATTCGGCATATTTTATTCCTTCTTGTTGCCATATTGTTATTTGTAGCCACCTTGCTATTTGTAGCCACTTTGCTATTCCACCCGTAATACCCTCAAATACTCTGTCTTTCCCGATTCCACCATTTATCAAATCAACGGTGATGAAACCATCCTTTATTGGCTGCTGTTGAACTGCATACCCACTCGGAAAGGTGAATTGGTCACTGCTTAACATCTGCGTATACATTTTAATCAGCCGCTCCGGATGATTCCGAATTTCTGCATTGATGGTAGAATGTATCGTACATGTCGGCAGGTATGATTGCCTATGGGGAGCGAACAGGGATGCCAGTGCGGCTTCTCCGGGTTTCAAAGGTGGTTCTCTGCCATTCGACATGGTGGCTAAAATGGATTGCCCATGTTCCCCAACGGGGATACCGTTGGCAGCATTTAACTCGTTCATCGCACCGTTTTGGTTAGTCAAAAGGCATTCACATACCCTATGCATTTGTGAACGCATGAGCTCTGCGTGGGGAATTAAACAAAATGGTTCTTCTTGGAAAATTTCTGCACTCCCGAGAAGCTCCATCCATCTTCTGAGCTTTTCGACATCGACGTTGCCATCTTCTCCAAAACAATCCGTCGCCACTTCATTCGCAATCGTTTGCCAAATCCCACGGGCTTCCCTCAAAGGCCTATACCATGACTTTATGCCATTGGTTGTGCCACCAAATGCTTTCCTGATTCCGCTTTTCAATATTTGCATTTGATGTGCGTACTCCAACTCCACAAAAGCTGTCGATAAAGATAAACCGGATAATGGGTTAAGTTTATCCAAAGTCCGTGTTGCCATCCATTTTACAAATGTTTTGAAACGACCCAACACGCTTGAATTACCGGGCGGATTATTCGCAGGTTCAGTTGTACTAGCTGTATGACTTTCCGCGAGTACATCTGCATCCGGAATTCTTGAATCCGATTGTGCTTGAATTCTACTGTCAGGTAGGGTTCTCGAAATAAGAGAAGAATCTCCAAATTGTGCTTTCGCCCCCTCCTCACCTTGTACGGCTGGATTTTCACCACCACCGCCTCCTTGTATCCGCTCGCCCATAACTCAACCCTTTCCTAGGATAGGAAATAGTACGATCTAAAGGACTTTTGTCAATATAATCTTCAGTGCTGATAAATAAAAGGAAAGGAAGGAAACTTCCTAAGGTTCAAATTGCTCCCAATACCGTGCATTGCGAACATTGACATCGGTGGTATACTATGAAAGCGGTTCGTGTAAAAATTTACAGGGAATTGATGATTGAAAGTATGTCTACTTTTGTTTTCATGCCCACCGTTCGGTTTACTTCTTTCCCATTTTTGAAAAAAATTATGGTCGGGATCGACTGGACACCAAACCTCTCAGCCAGCTCTTGACATTCGTCGACGTTTACCTTCGCAATCACTACCTTGTCAGCGACTTCCTCTTCCGCTTGTGCAAGAATGGGAGCCAGTGCTCGACATGGACCACACCATGGAGCCCAAAAATCAACCACCACACCCTCCGATTTGGTTATGGTTTCTTCAAAACTATCTGCATTGATCTCTTTCATGTTTTCCTAAAATAGGTGATTTAGTCCAAGTTAATATGATTATTTAATTTTTGAGCAATACTGTTGTAGGAATCATTCAAAGATGTTTCCATATGCTGCAGTTCTTGCTGATCCGCATCCGTACTAGATATACGATCCATAAGAGCCCGTAGAGTTTGCACAAAATTACTGATATCTTCAGGGTAAACACTGGGGAACTTTTGGCTAAGCATCTCGATTTTTGCAATGGAACTTTTCAAATTTGCCATTTCGCATGTCTTGTTTAAAACGCCGAGAGCATTCTCATAGGCAGTGTTTAATTCCGACGACATCAAAAATATGCCATCGAATTCTATGGAATCGTCTTTCTCCAGGGAATGTACAATTGCTGTCTGACTTTCATCCTGTTTTGGCACGTCTCCAAAACACGAACGGCAGCAGTAAATTAGCAGGCAAGTAATACATATATTTAGGATTTTCATATGGATGCAGATAAATTGAAGTAGTTTTTTAAGTTTTAAACAAAAATTTTACAAAAAACAATATTAGTTTTCTATTTCAACGGACAATATTTCTAGTTTGGTACGTCTACGACCCCTCAAGTCCATAATTTCAACAATCTTTGGCATCCAAATGCCATCGAAATTTTTAAAAGAGCCAACGGATAGCCGTCTAACTAGTATTGAAACATCGTTTAAAAAATCTATCTGTAAAATGATCATATACTTTACATCGACGAAGGCCAGGATGTTTGCATATTGTATGCCGTTGATGGAATCTTTCTCATGGCGAATAAATTGGCGAACCGGTCGTCCTGCAACCTTTGCCTCTCCAAAATATTCGTAGGAATCATTCCAGGAAAAACTAAGAAGTATATCCTGTGGAGTTAGAAGCAAATCGTCGAAAAATGGCGTATTGATTTGAAAATTTTCACCGCTAGAACTTTTCGCAACTTGGCCTTTGTGATGGCTAAACTTATATTCCTTATCCCCAAAGACTGCTCTAATTTTCTGCTTTTTCGAAGAATTTACATAGAAAATTTCGCCGGACTTTTGGCTATCGGTTTTCAACGGTTCATAGAGCTTTACCTTTACCCTAAGGTTCAAATTGCCATACTCGAGGTTTTGGCGGACATTTTTTGCAAACTCTTGCACTTTTTTAGGGGAAAGGCTGCGCAATTTGTGAAAATCTTCCGGGGAACCATACAGCGGGTAGCCTAGAAATTGTGCCAGCAAAAACAAAAAATAGTGTGTCAATCGGAGAAGCTTCATTGCTTTTGAATTTCATCATCGACGATAATATTTTTTAGATCAATGTTGTTAATCTTAGCTTGTTTATGGGAATTGGTCCATATTTGCATCATCGATAAAAAAAATGCCACGATGAAAAATGTAACAATCCCACCCATGGTCCACTTCGTTAAAACTTTCGTCGTATCACTCCCAAAAGCGGATTCTACTGCACCTCCTCCCAGGGAAGATCCCATACCGCTGTTAGCCGATGGCCTCTGCATTAGAATAACCAGGGTGGTAAAAATACTAGCGCAGATCAAAATGAAAGTCAGTAAAAATGAAAAAAATGAATACATCTTCTCCTGAAAGAATGAATAGAGCTTTGATCTTAGCAAGACAAAAGTTATAGTTTTATCCAAGGGGAAAATCGCCCTATTCTTTCTCCAAAGTGTTTTCGGGCCTGATACTCGGATCCTTTTTATCCAGTGCAGACATAACTTCTTTGGTCATAAATGTTTTGTCATTAGCCCCTGTACCGAATGTTCTCCCAGCAAAGAATGATTTGGGTTTATTTGCGGGATCAACATTAACAGTTTGGGCAGCCGGGTCTATATTTTCAGATTCTACTTTCATGGAAGAAGCAATATTGTAAAAATTATCGCAAATCGCAAACAGAATTTCACACTACGTACCTCTACATACTAAATAGGGCATGTACCTTTGAAAAACGGTGATCGTCACTTTTGTGTCAGGTTGTTGCTCACTTAAAATATCAGGTCATGGACATCGTTCAGTAAATCTTCATACCTGGCAGACCTAATGAGAAACGACAACCCATGTTTGCCATATTCGGAGCGAAGGATATCCGGCTGGGGAATAATGTCAAAAATTTGAGATGCTTTTGGGTGAGCTTGAATGTTTGTCCCGATCACGTCAATGCGTGATAGGCTCTCTTCTTTATATAAACTCAACAAATATGGCTGAAAGACTTTACCAAACTCATCCTGAAGATTCGAAAAGTCTAGCATGTTCAGTGAAATTTCGTCGAAAAATGTATGATCATTGAGATATCTGTGCTTTACAAAGCTTACTGCCACACCATGGCGTTCAAAAAACATTAAAACTTTATTCACAATATCTCCCCTAGATTTGCATGAAACCAAGCAAAGACTAGTTTTGCTCGTTATTCCTATAACGTATGGTTCATATGGAGTTGTTTGTTCTACAACGCTTGTCCCCGTAGAGTTTCCAAACGTACTGGAAATGGTGAATGGGATATTATTTTTTTGGGCGAATGCGACGGATCGATCTTGCATAATTTTGCTGTCAAAAAAAGACAATCTCAACAGGGATTCGAAGTCTATTTCCTCTATCAATTTAGCATTTTGAATCATTTTTGGATCTCCCGTATAAACGCCATTTACATCGGTATATATTTCACATCTATCCGCTTGAAATCTATGGGCCAATGCCAATGCCGTCAAATCCGATCCTCCGCGACCTAGGGTTGTCAAATCACCATTTTCGGAAATTCCCTGAAAGCCGGCAACGATTATGACATTTTTTTCTGCCAGTAATTTTTCAATGTTTGCTCCTTGAATATTTTCTATTCTAGCATTGCCATGGGATGGACAAGTTTGGAAGCCAATTTGAAAGGCTAACCGGGAAATGGCACGGACCCCCATAGCGTCGAGGGCAATTGACAAAAGTGCAACCGTTTCTTGTTCCCCGACGCAAAGCAAAACATCGAGTTCCCTGCTGTTCGGAGCAGCGGATAATTTCTTTGCATCTGAAATTAGCCTGTCGGTGACTCCGGCACGGGCGGAGACCACTACAATCATTTCATTGCCTTTGCCGTAGGATTCTTTGACCCTATTCGCCACCGAACGAATACAATCAATGTCTTTTACTGATGTTCCACCGTATTTTTGAACAATTCTTGCCATTAGGACTTTTTTGTGAATTTATATTCCGTACCATTTAGCAACCTGACAATATTTGTTCTATGCTGCCAAAAAATAATCACGTTAATGATGACTGCATACGCGATGCAGTCGTTGGGATATGAAAATAGATAGGACGTCAATATTGTACTGGCGGCAAAGCACAAGGATGCTATGGAAACAATCCTTGTCGCATGAAAAATTACCAGCCAGAGAAATATGCCCACGACCAACGTATTCGGCATAATGGCTAAGAGCCCCCCCATGGTAGAGGCGATCCCTTTCCCTCCACGAAATCTATGAAAAATCGAAAAACTATGCCCAATTAGAACTCCGACTAACCCAAGTACAGCCAATCGAATATTGAGGTAATTTTCTTCTGGAAAATTTTTTGCAACTACCAGGGAAGGAACATATCCTTTCAGGAAATCTAACACGAAAACCAAACTCCCAGCATTACCTCCGAGTGTGCGTTTTACATTAGTTGCTCCGGAACTGCCGCTGCCGGCTGAAAAAATATCCACCCCCTTAATACGTGCCAGAAATGCTCCAAATGAGAGTGAACCAACAAGATAGGATGCGAGGATAATAATAATATACCAATGCCAATACATAAATCATGGCAAAGATAGGTCGTCGGTCATACTTTTGCAATAGAAAACTTGTGAGCCTTATTTTCGTGTCTGGGTCATTTGGTTCTTGCCATGGAAAAACAAAGGGTGTGGACAGATGAAGAGGAGGACGAACGGCATGGTGGAGAAGTTGGAAGGTCTGAAGAGTGCCTCCGGATGGAGGTATAGCTTGACGCTGGCAGGCTACCAGGCTGTGAAGATTTTATAAATACCCAAGTATTTTTGTCAACCCTTATCCCCTGTCAGGACTGTATTCATAAGGCTTTGGGAGTGGGGTGGCAGACCGGGCTCGAACCGGCGACCCTCGGAACCACAATCCGATGCTCTGGCCAACTGAGCTACAACCACCAATTATGTAGAGACAAAGTACTAATAGACGCATTATGTCAATGGAAATATTTGGGAGAAGTCTTATTTTCGGGTAGTATTCTCCACCGCGAAAATTTGGGGTCCCCATCTCCTTGCCTGAAGCCCCATGTGCCCATTGGCGGGATTTACATATTGTTTACAAATTTTCATTGACGGGTGGAAGGGAAAAGATACACTGCCCGAAGAGGAATTGAGTATGGACAAAAAATCTCTTATCATTACGCTGATTGCGGGCTGTTTGATTTTTTATCGTGGCTCATCAGCCGCTGATAGCTTAAATGCAGTTGTTAATGACGAAAAGAGTTTACCTCAAACCTGGACCATAGATAAGTCTGGGGTTAACAAAGTCATATTTGATGAAACAGGCAGCATAGCAGTCGCCTATAATGACAGTCTGTCTACTGAAACCGCCGCCAGGGTTGTGTTTGGTGATCATTCCTATATGCCCGCTGACAAACAGGGATCCTTGCTCACCTTGGAATTTAACAACGATGCCAGAGTCCCAACGGCACTGGATGATCCCAAAAACCCTCCCGGCAAGATCAATGCCCATATCTATGAGTCAAACGATCAGTACGAAAAGCCCGTCAATGGCATTAACCTCGCGGAAGGTGTAAACCTGAACGTCGTCGGAAATGGTAACCATAGACCCGTGATGGTAACCTATTCCAATACCTCTGAGAAAAATTCTGGTGCGCTCACGATTTTAGGTATGCAAACAAATTCCGTCGAGATCCAGAACCAAGCGTCCCTAGCCGCTTCTGCTTCTACCTGTGCTACTTGGTGTTCTTCCGTGAGTGCGGGGATTGGAGCAGCCGTGGCGGCTGACAGCAATAGCATGGTGAAAATTCTAGATGTGAAGTTTAAGGAAAGCAATAGCCTAACCGCTACTGCTACTACTACCTATGATGAGTATAACCATGATAGCATGCCTTCGGACCTTGAGAAGCGTACCGCCTATGCCGCGAGCACCGGGATTGGAGCAACCCTGGCGCTTGGCAGTCTAACTTACGGGGCAAACACGGAAGCCCTCAATGTACAGTTTGAGAATAACAATCGCCTAACTGCTGATTCCTCTTCTTTTTATTCTCTTTCCGCGAGCACCGGGATTGGGGCAACCTCGGCGAATGGCGAGAGCATGGCGACGAACCTAAATGTGGCGTTTAAGGAAAGAAATATCCTGACCACTTCTGCTTTGACTAGTTATTGTTCTTCTTCTGCGAGCACCGGGATTGGAGCAACCTCGGCGAATGGTAAGAGCACGGCGACGAACCTAAATGTGGCGTTTAAGGAAAGAAATGACCTGACCGCTTCTGCTATTGGCGCTTCCGATGCTTATTATTCCGCAAGCACTGGGATTGGGGCAGCCTCGGCGATTAACAATAGCACGGCGACGAACCTAAATGTGGAGTTCGAGGACAATAATAACCTGACCGCTTCTGCTCGTTCTCCCTTTCATTCCGCGAGCACCGGGATCGGGACAACTATGGCATCTGGTACCAGCAGTATGGCGGAGAACCTAGATGTGAAGTTTGGAAATGGCAATAACCTGACCGCTTCTGCTTATTCTTATTCTACTTCTGCTTATTCTGCTGCGAGCGTCGGGATTGGGGCAGCCCTGGTGACTAGCAGCAGTAGCAACAATAGCAAGGCGAAGGACCTAGAAGTGGAGTTCGAGGACAATAATAACCTGACCGCTTCTGCTACATCTTCTGCCTATGCCGCAAGCACCGGGATTGGGGCAGCCCTGGCATCTGGTCAAGTTAACAACAGTGGCGAGGCGAACACCCTGGCTGTGAAGTTTAGGAAAAGCAATAGCCTAGCCGTTTCTTCTTTTTCTTCTTCTTATTATTCTGCTACGAGCGTTGGGATTGGGGTAGCTGCGACGAATAGCAGCAGTAGTACGGCAAATGCCCTGGACGTACAGTTTGGGGAAAGCAATAGCCTAGCCATTTCTTCCATATCTTCTGCCTATGCCGCAAGCGTCGGGATTGGGGCGGTCTCGGCGACTAGAATTAATGGTACGGCGAGTAGCACGGCAAGTGCCCTGGCTGTGATGTTTGAGAATGACAATAGCCTAACCGTTTCTTCTTTTTCTTCTTCTTCTGATTCTTATAATTCCGCAAGTACCGGGATTGGAGCAACCTCGGCGAATGGCGAGAGCACGGCTAATGCCGTTACGGTTAATATGAACGGTAGTCAAACCCTGGCAGCTGTGGCATATTCCAAAGGAACTACTACCGTCAATGCTTTTGGAGCTAACAACACGGACAAGGCAGTCGATGGTTTTGGCTGGCGCGTGGGCATATTTGCCGCCGAAACAGCTGGGACAATTCCTCCAGGCGAACCAGATTCCTTTGCCTACAGTGCCCTAACTGAGAATTCCACGGTGAACATTTTGGCTGCGAAATTGGGAGGGGATTGGTCGACCCCGAGTGGCGACACCGCCGTTGCAACATTGGGAGCTAGCCAGGGAACCACCAATATCGACTATGCCCGCGCATTCGCCCTAGGCGATGATTTCAAAATTTACATCGGGGGAATGGCCAAGCCAGATGCCCACGAATTTGCGCCCGTTCCGGCGAATGGGAAAATCAATGTTGTCAACATTGTCGGTGCCATCAGCAAGGGCAAAAACTCCACTGCAAACGACAATGTCGTTCCCAACTCCAGCCTCACCATCGACAATAGCTGGAGGGTGAACACCTACGGGCCCGTTCAAAATCTCGCAAGAATTGACATAGGAGGTGGCAGCAGGTGGAATGTCTATGGCCCCGCTTCCAACCTTCCCAACATCCATGTCCAATCGGGCGTTCTCCACATTACCAAGGACGACGGAAAACATACAAATTTTAACACCGTCATCGGCCAAATTAAGGGCAGAATGACCTACGTGGACCCCACGACGGGAACATCATTCAGGGGTAGTGAAGGAAAAATCAACATAAACACCGAAAATTA